>JAWUWD010000133.1:0-88686 GCA_034112085.1 Cyclobacteriaceae bacterium | reverse complement strand
AATATAATCGTAAAACCAATTATTGAGCAAACTGAGGAAAGCGTAGGAAGTGATTTAGGATCGAAAGAAAAGAAGAAGTACTCCCCAGGCTTGACGCTCAGAGATGTCGAGGCCGTCAAACTTATCATTCCTGGAGTGACTAAAATCAGTCCGGAGATAATAATAGAAACACATATCATCAACAATGGTATACGTAGATCAGCAAAATTAGTAGGAGTTGAGCCAGCATATTTTGAAATCAGCAATTTCGAATTGACTGAAGGAACAATGTTCAATGAAAGACAACTCCTCAAAGGAGAGCCTGTATGTATTATAGGTAAAAATGTAAGTACCAAGTTCTTCCCAACAGAAAATCCCATAGGCAAAAAAATAAAATGTGGAAATCAATGGCTAAAGGTAATTGGAATACTCAAGGAGAGGCTGATTTCAGAATCAAGCATTTCCAACCTTGGAATACGAGATTACAACATGGATGTCTATACGCCTTTACAAACTGTTTTGGTAAGATTCAAAAATCGCGACCTGATCACACAGGCTATGATTGAAAAAGCCAATCAAGGTGGTGGCGGAATGATGATGATGATGGGCGGAGGTGGTGGAAGTAGTGATGATGATGAACCACGAACCAACTATCATCAACTTGATAGATTAGTCATACAAGTAGATGAGACTGAACAACTCAACCCAACTGCCGATGTACTCTCCAGGCTTTTACAAAGACGTCACTATGAAATGGTAGATTATGAGATCACTATTCCTGAGCTTTTACTAAAACAACAGCAGCGCACCAAAAGTATTTTCAATTTTGTGCTGGGAGCGATAGCAGGAATCTCACTACTTGTTGGGGGAATTGGTATTATGAATATCATGCTGGCCTCCGTGATGGAAAGAATCAAGGAAATCGGACTGAGACTATCTATTGGAGCAAAGAAGGACGATATCATCATGCAATTTCTTTGCGAGGCTGTAATGATAAGTGTCTCAGGTGGTATTATAGGTGTAATACTAGGCATAACAATGGCAACGGTCGTTTCCAATTTTGCTGACATCCCTACCATTATTTCGTTTTCATCGATCGTTCTCTCATTTGGTGTAGCTGCTACTGTTGGTCTAGTCTTCGGAATAGCTCCTGCCCAAAAAGCCGCAAGTCAAGACCCAATAACATCACTCAGATATGAATAAAAAAATATTATTATACATTGGGCTACTGATCTGTTTCGGAGTCAATGCACAGAATAGTTATACCCTAGAGGATATTATCAGTAGGGCCAAAGCCGAATCACCGCTGGCAAAACAAGCGGATACTCGTAAGGAAAATCGCTACTGGCAATACAAGTTCTATAAGTCTAATTATAACCCACAACTAAGATTAAGTGGGACAGCCCCTGGTATCAGAAGTGGTAACTTTAGAAACAACATTGGAAGTTTTACGACTATTGATCAATTGAATTCGAGTGCGAACATTGGGCTCGAACAACCTCTTTATTTTACTGGAGGTAACATCTCTGTGAATTCAAGACTCGATTTTTTAAGGGATAATGTAGATACAGGGAGTGACTTCTACATACCAGAGCAATGGAACAATAGCATCGTCAATATCAGACTGCAGCAACCTCTATTTGCATTCAATCAACTGGCTTGGGATAAAAAAACAGAGCCTTTAAGATATGAGGAGTCCAAAAGAAGTTATGTAGAAGAAATGGAGCTGGTCTCTTCAAGAGCTGTTGATAGATTTTTTGCTTATCTAGAAGGTCAGATTAGTTTACAGATCGCTCAGTATAATCTTGCCAATAACGATACTATCTCTAAGATAGAACAGGGTCGGTATAACCTTGGAACCACTTCAAAAGATAAATTACTTCAAGTAAAATTACAGCTACTTCGTTCGAAACAGGCAGTGATTCAAGCTCAACTTGATCTACAAACAGCACAACTCCAACTTCAAACATTTGCAGGATTTAGCGACAGTGAAGATTTCTCTTTTGCCTTACCCGAAGCCATTCCTCTATTTGATATTGAAATGGAAAAAGCCATCGAATATGCAGAAACGTATCGATCAGATTTCATAGCTTTTGAAAGAAGGAGACTCGAAGCGGAACGTGAAGTATCACGTGCCAAAGCACAACGGTTTTCATTGAATCTTGATGCTTCCTATGGTCTCAATAAACTGGATCAAACACTAGAAAATTCCTACAATGACGCGGATGAACTTAGGGTTGTAGATATCGGGTTCTCGGTACCTATTGTTGACTGGGGTCGTAACAAGGCCAGAATGAAAACAGCCCTAGCAAATAAAAAGCTGAACGATTATATCATCGAACAAGACAAGCAAAATTTCGAGCAAGAGATCGTTACGCTCGTGCGAAGATTTGAAGTCCTGCGTAGTCAGGTAGAGATCACCTTCGAATCAGATAACGTGGCTCAAGAGAGATATACTGTAGCCCAAAATCGATATCTAATTGGTAAAACAGATATCACTAACCTCAATATCGCACTTACTGAAAAAGATACTGCCAAGCGAAGTTATGTGACTGCCTTGAGGTCATTGTGGACTGCCTACTATGATTTGAGAAGGTTAACCCTATATGACTTTGCCAATGATAAGTTATTGTATAATGCTAATATATAGCCTAGAAAAGTATTATAAATGATGAGTGCTTAAGATATAACCATTTATGGTTTTGCTATTTCAAATTATACCTCAATCCTAAATAGGCTCTGCTCGTTTGCAAAGGGCCCCAAGCGTAGCTAGTGTCGAACTCATTTGAAAACGGAGCTTCAGCCGCAATCAATGGACTGTCTTGCGTCCAGTTTCCAAGGTTCTTGACTCCACCATAAATTTCAAGACCATGTTCCAATGTTTTGGTCAATTGTATATTTTGGATAACATACCATTGTGATTTGTCCGGCCTTTCGTTGGGTGCTTCAAAGGTTGGCAAATCTTGAGTTCCCATTACTCTACCAGTATAGTCAATGGATAGATTGAGGGATCTGATTTTATATCCGATCACAAATGTTCCTGCAAATTTGGGAGCAAATACTTGTGCTTCTTTGACGCTTTTGTTGAATTCGTCCGTAGTGACCTGGAACACATCTTGAAATGTTCCTCCCATGCTTACCGATAGCGGAAAAGTAAATTGATGTTGATAGCTGAATGCAACGCCCCTAGTAATGCCATGTCCTTCCAAGTTGTCATAGATAATGAGGTTTGGATCAACGTCATAATCAGGAATGATCTTATTATCGAAATAGGTGTAAAACGCATCAAAATCAAGTGTTCCAGTACTTGCCGGGAAGCTCATAATATGATTGATATTAAAGTTCGCATTAAGTGATCTTTCGGGCAGTAGATCGTTAGCTATTTCTACCGTCCGCGATCCGGTCAAGGCGGCATGATCTTCAGTGAATAGGTTCACTCTTCTAAATCCTGTTCCAAAATTCAAGCGCAATGCAGTGGTCTTAGAAAGATTTTGCTTGAGGTTAATTCTAGGTGAAATAATCAAACCATGTGCCTGATGATGGTCAAATCGTATACCAGATAAAAGTGTGGTATTTGAACTAATCTTCCATTCATCTTGAAGGAACAATCCTGGAATAAATTGTGTGTCATCTGCGTTGGCTAGTGAATTATCTTCATAATGATCTCTTCTTAAAGTCAAACCCGTGAGTAGATCGTGCTTGCCCAATGATTTGTCCCAAATCAAATTGGCAAACCATACAGATTGTTTGGCCTTGTATCTAGTATCTCCATAATAACTATCTTGATCATGAAAATTGACTGAATAGTCAATCCTTAAATTTGCGAATTTGGTTGGCAATCCATAAGATCCAATTACTTCTATTCGCTCCGTTTCTATCCACTCTCCATATGTTTGATCACTTCCAATATTATCTTCTTTCCATTCTAAAACCCCACCAAATCGCTCTTCTTTATAATATCTTACAGCCAATTCTGCAGGTTTATTGTTTTCCCTTTTTATCGACCACCGATTGAAGAGTGACAATCTATTATTTAGCGGAATATCAGTAAAATTATCATCATTGAAGTCCATTCGGTGTTGATTACGGTAATAAGTACCACTCAGTGTTGTAGACACTTTTTCACCAATGTTTGGAGAAAAAGCTAAATCTGTATTCCATTCTCGATGTGAGGTATAGAAACTATTATAGCTCAACAAAGGCATATTCTCCGGACGCTTAGTAATCACATTGATCACACCACCAACAGCTGAAGTTCCATACAGGGTAGAAGAAGGCCCTTTGACTATCTCGATGCGCTCCACTAGTGTTGTAGGGATCCCATTAAAACCATATACTGAAGCCAAGGCACTCATGATCGGCATACCATCAATCAGTACCAGAGTATAAGGCCCTTCAAGTCCATTGATATGAATATCGTTTGTACCACAGACACCGCAATTAATTTGTTCTTGTACACCATTCACAGTTTGGATTGCTTCGATTACATTATTAGTAGGGTTTGTTCTCAAAAAAGCAGCACTAATCACTTCTACCTTGACTGGCGAATCTTTTAAGTATATTTCCTTCATTGTTCCCGTCACTACTACCTGATCAAGTTGAAGACTAGATGGCTCCAGCCTCATAACATAATTCTCAGCATCATCTCGGACATCTATAATTTGCTTTGTTTGTCGATATCCAATGGCAGAAATAACTAGGCTATAACTACCTTGATTTGATATTTCCAAACGAAACCGTCCTCGGGCATCAGCGGAAGTACCTTGCTTAGTTTCCTTAACAAGAATACTTGCAAAGGGTATTACTTCTCCCTCTAGATCCAATATAGACCCAGATACAACCAAAGCTGATTGTCCATAGATACTAGATGCCACCAGAAAAAGAAAAAACCGAATAAGATGACAAAATTTCATAGTACATCACATTAATTATAATGTAAACTTAAATATTTATTTTGATAATATTTAATATTATTTTAGATGAATCTAAATTATAAGATTAAAACTATTCATCTATACCCATTTTTTACCCTACTCTCGTTTCTAAACTCTATCAAGTGTCTCAATGCTTTACAAACGTAGCGCGATCATGTAAGTGATCTTGTGTTGCATTGTCTGGCGCTGCACAATATATAAGACCGCAATCTGCCAACATTCAAATAACGGCTTGAAAACCCGTGAAGAACTCGAATTAAGTGATATGACACTGAAATAATATTTAACTATTCCCGCTAGGTTCTTTAACCTTTTTTCAAATACCTTTGTAACATCTTTAGGGGGTGCCTTATGAACAGGCTGAGATTATACCCAATGAACCTGATGCCGATAATGCGGTCGAAGGGAAAAAGTGGTTTGAACTATTTTGCAGAATCGACCCTACGCTTCTGTTCGTTTAAACAAAATATTACCAATGAAAAAAAGTATTGCAATCGCGCTCTTAGCAGGTGTATCATCGCTTTCTATTGCGCAATCGAATGAGCAGAAAACTGACTCACTCAAAACACTCAATCTCGATGAGGTATTTGTCAACTCTACCAGGGCCAATGACAAAACGCCTGTCACATTTACCAATGTAAAAAAAGAAGCAATCAAGGCAGTAAACCTCGGTCAGGACTTGCCCATTCTTTTGAAAATGACCCCATCTTTGGTAACTACGTCAGATGCTGGCGCTGGTATCGGATACACGGGAATGCGTATTCGTGGTAGCGATGCTACTCGTATTAATGTCACGATTAACGGTATTCCCATCAATGACTCTGAATCTCAGGGAGTATTCTGGGTGAATATGCCTGACTTATCCTCCTCTACCAATAGCATCCAAATCCAACGTGGAGTAGGCACTTCTACCAACGGTGCAGCAGCTTTTGGTGCGACTGTCAACTTACAAACTAGCACTCCTGCTACCGAGGCTTATGGTATGATCAACAATACCGTGGGTTCTTTCGGAACAAGAAAACATACGGTAATGCTCAACTCTGGATTGATCGATGATCGCTGGGCATTCGAGGGTCGATTATCGAAGATTGCCTCTGATGGTTTTATTGATAGATCGGCTGCCGACTTGCAGTCCTACTTTCTATCAAGTGCATACTATGGAAAAAAGACCATCATCAAAGCGCTAGCATTTGGCGGCAAAGAAGTTACTCAACAAGCTTGGTATGGCACACCAGAGGCAAAACTGATCGGCACGCCAGAGGCACTGCAAGATTTGATCGGTCTTGGTGGTGAATATAGCACCCTGGAGCAACTCGATAACTTAAATAATGCTGATGCAAGAACATTCAACTATTACACTTATGATAATCAAGTTGACAACTATCAGCAAGATCATTATCAGCTGCACCTATCACATCAGTTTAATAATAAGTGGAATGCCACAGTAGCGGGTCATTATACTTACGGAAGAGGCTATTTTGAGCAGTTCAGGTCAGATGACGCTTTTGAGGATTACAACCTACCCAATGTTCAGATTGGAGCAGAAACAATCACTTCTTCAGATATCATTCGCAGAAGATGGCTAGACAATAATTTTGCTGGATTCACTTACTCGCTGAACTATGAAGGAGACAAGATCAATGCTACATTAGGTGGTGGGTACAACTATTATGATGGTGATCATTTTGGTGAAATCATCTGGGCCCAATACGCTGGAGATGTAGATATCAGAGATCGATATTATGATAATGTTGGTACTAAGAATGACTTCAACAGCTTCATTAAGGTCAACTACCAAGTGACTGATAACCTCAACTTATTTGTAGATGCTCAAATGCGAGTAATCTCGTATCAGACTACAGGAATTGACAATGATTTGAGACCTATCAATATCAATGAAGAATTCAACTTCTTCAATCCTAAGTTTGGGGCAACTTACCAACTAGATGAACAATCAAATCTATATGGCTCTTTTGCGATCGGAAATAGAGAGCCTGTTCGAAGTGATTTTTTAGATTCGCCAGTCAAGCCTAGGCATGAAACACTTCAAGATATTGAAATCGGCTATAAGAGGTTCGGAGATCAATACGAACTGAGCTTCAACATCTACAACATGAATTATCAAGATCAGCTTGTGTTAACAGGTGAGCTTGATGACGTAGGGAATTCAGTTAGAGCAAATGTGGATAATAGTTACAGAAGAGGAACTGAGCTAGAAGGAACCTATCAATTTTCATCAAAAGTAGCTTGGGGACTCAACGCTGCCTTCAGTCAAAATAAAATAAAAGACTTCACTGAGGTGCTATATGACTATGGTGATAACTTTGATGAATTCAATATTGTCAATAATGAATTTGAAAACACAGATATCTCATTTTCTCCAAATGTGGTCGTGGGATCTATCCTCAGCTATATGCCGATCAAAGGACTATCTATCGGACTACAATCCAAATATGTAGGACAACAATTTCTAGACAATACTTCGAATAATGATCGCGCGATTGAAGCATATTTTATCAATGACTTAAATCTTGGATATACTTTCAAAACAGATTTTATAAAGGAGATTGGACTGCAACTATTGGTGAATAATATATTAGACATAGAGTACGAGTCCAACGGATACACCTGGGGATATCTAGCAGGAAGCACAGACTATCGTCAGAACAATTACTACCCACAGGCAGGAACAAACTTCTTGCTTGCCATGAACTTGAAGTTTTAACGATCCTTCGATCATTATGGAGCCCTGCTAATTATAAAATATTAGCAGGGCTTTTTTATCCTATTCGACCAGTGCCTAATTCTCTTTATAGTATCTTTGTTACTTAACTGAACTGAATGGTCTCTCCCGCACAAAATTTCTCTCTAGGTGGATTTCTCAAGCTTACTCGATTTAGCAACTTGCTCATCATCCTTTTGGCGGAGTACTTCACAGTATTTTTTCTGATCGCTTCTCCTGAAGACTGGCAAACTTACTTGCTGAGTGAAAAACTATTTCTTTTAGTACTATCTACGCTCATCATTGCTGCATCAGGATACATCATCAACGATTATTATGATGTCAAAATAGACTATATCAACAAGCCACATCGCGTAGTGGTTGGCAAAGTGATCAAAAGAAGAATTGTTATGGTTTCACACACAGTGTTGAACTTAACCGGAATTGCCATCGGCTATCTAGTGTCGCCAACTATTGCCATCATTAATTTTGGCTGCGCCCTACTGCTGTGGCTTTACTCTAACCAACTAAAGCGGCTTCCGCTCATTGGCAATATTGCCGTTGCCATATTGACTGGTCTATCGATCTATATTTTGGAGATTGTTTATCATACTGATAATAGTTTTATTCTAATCTATACCGTGTTTGCTATAGGTTTTACTTTGATCAGAGAAATCGTAAAAGACCTAGAAGATATGAAAGGAGATGCAACTTTCGGCTGTAGAACACTACCTGTAGTAATCGGCATTAGAAAAACGAAGATAGTTGTGATCATTGTTGCATTGTTATTTGTATCTATCATTAATGTATTGATTTATCAAACCTCCGCTTTTCAACATTTTTGGCTCATCACAGGAAATATTCTAGCTATTGTTTTTATACTGTTTTTATTAAATAGGGCAGATACTGTCAAACAATTTCATCAACTCAGTACCTGGACAAAGGTCATGATGATAATTGGTGTTTTAAGTATGGCTATAGTCTGATATCTTTATACCAAAATTAAATATCTTGAAAAAACGTATCGCCATACTCGCTTCAGGTAGCGGCACCAATGCAGAAGCTATCATGCAGCACTTTTTTGAGAATGATTCTGCAGAGGTGGTATTGATTCTATCCAATAAACCAGAGGCATATGTCCTAGAACGTGCGAAAAAATTTGGTGTGCCTACTCATGTTTTTAATAGGAGTACATTCAGAGAAACGAATGAAATAGTTGACTTGCTAAAATCTCGAGACATTTCATTGATCGTTTTAGCAGGATTCCTTTGGTTGATCCCTGAACAGCTAGTTAAGGCATTCCCTAATCAAATAATCAATATCCATCCTGCCTTGCTACCAAAATATGGAGGTAAAGGTATGTATGGTATGAATGTTCATAAGGCTGTCAAGGAAGCTGACGAAACAGAAACAGGTATAACCATTCACTATGTCAATGAGCATTACGATGAAGGTCAAATTATTCATCAAGCTAAATGTGAAGTTTCGACAAATGACACCCCCGAGGATATCGCACAGAAAATACACCTATTAGAACATGAGTACTTTCCAAAGGTTATTGAAGAGTTAATCTATTCAGAGTAAATTGTCCTGCCAATAATTTGCTTTGATCCACCAAGGTTCAATCGTTTTTTTATATTTTTGCAGCTTCATACTAACACAACCACATGTCGCTTAAAAAAATCAATTCAGCACTTATCTCTGTATTCTACAAAGATAACTTAGCCCCAATTGTCAAACTATTAGCAGAGAATGGCGTGACCATCTATTCTACTGGAGGTACTCAGAAATTTATAGAGGACCAAGGTGTAGCTGTCACTGCTGTAGAAGATCTGACAAGCTACCCATCAATATTTGGTGGACGTGTGAAGACTCTACATCCAAAGATATTTGGTGGGATTTTACATAGAAGAGGTCTAAAAGAAGATGTTGATCAAGCTAAAGAATTTGAAATTCCAGCGATTGATTTAGTTATCGTGGACCTATATCCGTTTGAGGAAACTGTAAATTCTGGTGCAGCAGAAAGTGACATTATTGAAAAAATTGATATCGGTGGTATTTCATTGATAAGAGCAGCGGCCAAAAATTTCAAAGATGTAACGATTATTTCTTCAAGAGAGCAATATGGTAACTTGGAAGATATTCTTGCTTCCAAAACTTGCCATACAGACCTAGCAGACAGGAGAAGGTTTGCAGCTGAGGCCTTTGATATTAGCTCCAATTACGATACGTCTATTTTCAACTATTTCAATCAAGAAGAAGGTATAGAGAGTTTCAAACAAAGCGAACGTCAAAGTGAAGTGCTTCGATACGGGGAAAACCCTCACCAAAAAGGGGTGTTCTATGGCAACTTAGAAAACATGTTTGACAAGCTTCATGGTAAGGCACTTTCATACAACAACTTGGTTGATGTTGATGCGGCCGTTAATCTAATTGAAGAATTTGATGGAGAAACAGCTTTTGCGATTCTAAAACATACCAACGCATGTGGGATAGCTACAGCCAATACAGTAAAAGAGGCCTACTTAAAAGCTTTCGCTGCAGATACACTTTCTGCATTTGGCGGTGTCTTAGTGACTAATAAAGTAATTGACTTAGAAGCTGCTGAAGAGATTCATAAATTATTCTGTGAAGTGGTAATAGCCCCTGGATTCAATGATGATGCCCTTGCTTTATTGAAAGGGAAGAAGAATCGTGTGTTACTCTTACAAAAAGAACCATTGACTGGCACAAAGCAGTTCAAAAACTTGCTCAACGGAGTCATTGAACAAGACAGAGACTTAAAAGTCGATGCACTTGAAGACTTGAAAACAGTAACAGACCGTTCTGCGACAGATGATGAGGTAACAGCCATGTTATTTGCCAGTAAAATAGCGAAACATACTAAATCAAATACAATTGTTCTTGCTGAGAATGGTCAGCTCTTCGCAAGTGGCGTTGGTCAAACATCAAGAGTAGATGCTTTGAGACAAGCGATAGAAAAAGCAAAGAATTTCGGATTTGATCTCAATAAAGCAGTGATGGCATCAGATGCATTCTTTCCATTTCCAGACTGTGTAGAGATCGCGCGAAATGAAGGAATTATGGCAGTAATACAACCAGGTGGATCGATCAAGGATCAAAACTCTATCGATTATTGTAATGCTAATGGAATGACAATGGTACTCACAGGTACTCGCCATTTTAAACATTAAAAAAGCAAGCTTACTAATATATATATCAAACTAATTTGTAAATTTCAGATTATTCATTTCATAGACATTTAGTTATTCCAAAATATGGGATTATTTGATTTTTTTTCCAGTGATATTGCCATTGATCTGGGAACAGCCAATACACTTATTATTAAAAATGAGAAAGTAGTTGTAGACGAACCTTCTATCATAGCCATCAACAAGCTAACTAAGAAGGTTTTGGCAATTGGTCGTGAGGCCATGCAGATGCACGAAAAGACGCATGATGATATTAAGACCATTCGCCCATTGCGAGATGGCGTGATTGCTGATTTCCACGCTGCTGAGCATATGATTAGAGGAATGATCAAGATGATCGAAACCAAGAAACGATTATTCCCGGCATCTCATCGAATGGTTATTTGTATTCCTTCTGGAATTACAGAAGTAGAGAAACGTGCGGTAAGAGATTCAGCAGAACATGCTGGAGCCAAGGAAGTTTATATGATTCATGAACCTTTAGCTGCCGCTATAGGGATAGGAATAGATATAGAACAACCTGTGGGATCGATGATTGTAGATATAGGTGGCGGTACTACGGAAATTGCCGTGATTGCTATGTCAGGTATTGTATGTGACCAATCCATTAGAGTAGCGGGAGATAGTTTCAACAGAGATATTCTTGACTACATGAGACGTCAACACAATTTATTGATTGGAGAACGCTCCGCTGAAAAAGTAAAAATGGAAGTTGGTTCTGCGCTCACAGAGTTGGATGACGGACCAGATGATTACGAGATCAGAGGACGTGATTTGATGACTGGTATTCCTAAAGTAATCAAAATATCCTATTCAGAGATTGCCTTTGCACTTGACAAATCTGTTTCCAAAATAGAGGAAGCTGTCCTTAAGGCTCTAGAGATCTCTCCTCCAGAATTATCTGCGGACATATATGATAGAGGAATATATTTGACTGGTGGTGGTGCCTTACTAAGAGGGTTAGACAAACGCCTTGCGTTAAAGACAAAACTTCCAATCCACATTGCTGAGGATCCTTTGAGAGCAGTGGTAAGGGGTACTGGTGTTGCTTTAAAAAACCTTGATAAGTTCAAGAGTGTTTTAATGACTTAACTCTTTCCAAATTATATAGATGAGGCGGTTATTTCTATTATTACACCAGTACAGAGTTACCCTTGTATTTGTGGGGTTAGAATTGGTGTGTACATGGCTGATTGTTACGCAGAATATTTTTCTGAGTGCTTCTTTTTTCAACTCATCAAATCAAACAGTCGCTGGAATTCTCACCTCATCTAATTCTATAAGTAACTATTTTTCGCTGGCAGAAGTCAATGACGATTTGTCACAGCAAAATGCTCTATTGCAAAAGCGTCTCAGGGCATATGAGCAAAGTCTTTATAGGCTAGATACTAGACTCCTCACAGATTCTGATCTGATTGGTCAATATGACTATCTAAGCGCCAAAATAATCAATAATAGCACACGTAATGTTCACAATCACATCACGATTAATATAGGTAAGAAACAAGGAATGACTCAAGGTCTTGGTGTCGTAAATCAGCGAGGTATCGTTGGTAAAATAGCCTCTGTATCTGACAACTACTCCGTCATATCATCTCTGCTCAATGCTGATCTCATGGTATCTTCTATGATTAAACGAACAGGGCAACTTGGCACAACCAACTGGAGTGGGAAAGATGCAAATCAAGCTAACCTGCTCTATATTCCTAGACATGTCAAGCCGCTCTTAGGTGATACAATCATAACAAGTGGCTATAATGCCATATATCCCGAAGGAGTGCTCATAGGGACCATTGAAGATATTATTTTAACTGATGAAGCCAACTTCTACGAGATAGTAGTTAATCTAGCCAACGATTATGGCGCGCTTTCACATGTGTTTGTAATCAAAAACAATCTCAAAATAGAACAACAATCCACCGAAGCAATAGTCACTGGAGCCCATGATTAAGAAGTCAGAAATCATATTGCTACTCAGTTTCTTTGGATATGTATTTCTATACATTTTTCTTTTCAAAAACTTCGTCCTACTCGATAGCGCCTTTTGTTTTATTTATTTAATCTTTTTACTTAATGTACCAATTGAGCGGAATCGAATATTGGCTCTTTTCATAGGTCTGGTCACTGGCCTTTTGATTGATGTATTTAGTGACAGCTTAGGCATTCATATGGCTTCTTCGGTACTACTCATGTATCTGAGATATTATGTTATCCGGTGGCTGACTCCTCAAGGTGGGTATGATACTAATACCCTTCCAACAGTTCCATCTATGGGATTGCAATGGTACATCACTTATTCCCTTCCGCTTATTTTGGCACATCACATCTGTCTATTTTATACTGAAGCAGGTGGTATCACTTCCTTTTTCTTCACTTTGACCAAAGTATTGTCATCAACAGCTTTTACATTAGTTGTTATTGTGTTATTTCAGTATCTGCTATATAGTTCAGCAAAGAGGAGAATATGAACAATGGCCGAAAACATATTATTCAGTTCATTTTCATATTTACCGGACTCATCTTTCTTATCAAACTCTTATTTATTCAAGTGTTTGATAGCAAGTATGTCCAAGCTGCAGACAATAATATAATTCAGAAAGAAGTCATCTACCCATACCGAGGACTCATCTATGATCGCAACGATAAACTGATCGTATTCAATGAACCTATGTATGAAGTGATGATTACGAAGAAAAATGCATTCATAGCTGATACAGTCCACTTCTGTTCAGTTTTTGAAATATCTAGAGAGCAATTTATTGAGAAGGTTACCTCAATGAAGAAGGCCAGAGGATATTCATCAGTGAAACCATTTCCCTTTTTTAAACAAATTTCACAAAAGGAATTTGCCGAAATTCAGGACTATATGATTGATTTTCCTGGATTCACCATAGAAGCCAGAACAACACGAAAATACGCCAATCCAATACTATCCAATGCATTAGGTTATGTAAGTGAAGTGACGAAAGAACAACTCTCCAGAGATTCTTCGAATTATTATCAGCAGCGAGATCATATTGGACAAAGTGGATTAGAATCGCAGTATGAAGAATTTTTGAGGGGGCAGCGTGGAGTTGTTTTCAAAATAAAGAATGTGCGAGGAATAGAAAAAGGAAGTTTTAAGGATGGCGACCTAGATACACTATCTGTTCCTGGGAAAACACTCACCTCCACCATAGACATAGACCTACAAGAATATGGGAAGATTCTCATGGAAGGAAAATCAGGAAGTATTGTGGCCATAGAACCAGCTTCTGGCGAGATCCTTTCTATTGTTTCAGGGCCATCCTATGACCCAAACTTGCTCTCAGGAAGAAAGTATAGTGATAATTTTGAACTGATTGCTAGCGATACTTTAAACCCATTATTTAATCGCCCTTTGATGGCACAGTATCGTCCAGGTTCGATCTTCAAAATTGCTCAAGCGATGATCGCGCTACAAGAAGGAGTTATTAATATAAATACTAGAATTCCTTGTAATCGAAATATCATTGGCTGTCATGGTCCTCACAGTAATGAGAACTTACAAGGAGCGATCACCCACTCCTGCAACCCCTATTTTCATCAGGTAATGAGAAGAGTAGTTAATAAAAATGTCTTGGAGAACACATATGATGACACCCATATCGGCCTCGACAAATGGAGAGGACATGTTTTGTCATTTGGATTTGGTAAGCCACTGGGAATCGACCTTCCTAACGAAAAAGGTGGATTAATACCGAGTTCAGGATACTATGACCGGGCCTATAAAGGTGAAAAATGGAAGTATTCTAACATCTACTCGATCTCTATTGGTGAAGGGGAAAACTTAGTGGTGCCTATTCAAATGGCAAATTTTGCAGCCATAGTTGCTAATCGTGGATTTTACTACACACCGCATTTGATCAAGTCAATTGGAGGATCTGATCCATTACCATTTTATACTGAAAAGAAATATACGACTATTGACCCAGAACACTTTGAAGTGGCTGTTGAAGCGATGGCTGAAGTAATAAAATCTGGAACTGGCCAGTACCGTGCTAAACTACAAGACATTGAGGTTTGTGGTAAAACAGGAACTGTACAAAACGACCCAATGCCAGATCATTCTGTATTCATAGCATTTGCGCCTAAAGACAACCCTAAAATAGCTGTAGCAGTATATGTAGAAGATGCTGGACAAGGAGCGAGAGCTGCGGCATCAATCGCCAGTTTGATGATTGAAAAATATCTAATCGGTGAGACCAAAAGACCGAATATAGAGCAGTATGTACTCAATGGAAAGTTCCTATAATGTATAGAGGACAAAACATATCAAATCAAGTAGACTGGCTTACAATTGGTCTATATTTTATAATAGTGATGCTTGGATGGCTCAATATCTTTGCTGCTGTATATGATGAGAGTCTCAATCAAAACATTTTCGACTTGTCACTTAACTCAGGTAAGCAGTTAATTTGGATTGTCTCGTCAATTGTACTCATTGTATTAATCATGTCGCTCGATTATAAGTTCTATGATACTTTTGGTTTCGTTGTATTTGGAGGAGTCATGCTATTATTGATTTTTGTACTTCTATTTGGTAGAGAAGTAGCCGGTTCTAAGTCATGGTTCGAAATTGGCAGTTTCCGTCTACAACCTTCCGAATTTGCTAAATTCGCTACAGCGTTGGCTGTCGCAAAGTTTGCCTCTTTGTCTGGAAAACGTATCGAAAAACTGCGCACACAATTGATACTCGGAGGCATAATTTCGATCCCTCCTGTGCTAATAATTCTTCAAGGAGATACAGGAACTGCCTTGGTTTACTCAGCATTTGTATTAGTGCTTTTCAGGGAGGGCATGTCTCCTGTTCCGCTAATATTAGGAACTGCAGTAGCCACAATATTTATACTGACACTTCTAGTAACTAATCTGTATCTGTATCTCGGAATTCTGACACTTACCACTATACTAGTTTTGGTCTTTCGCAAAAATCTTAAACGAATAGCAATTACTTTAGCGGGGGCACTAATCCTTTCTGGAAGTATTTTAGGGGTTAATTTCTTTATTTCTGACGTACTCAAACCTCACCAACAAAATAGAGTAAAAGCACTTATCAACCCTGAAGCTGATCCTCTTGGTTACGGGTGGAATGTTACTCAGTCTAAAATTGCTATTGGAAGTGGTGGATTCTATGGCAAGGGCTTCTTGGAAGGTACCCAAACCAAATTCGATTTCGTCCCTGAACAAAGTACAGATTTCATTTTCTGTACTATTGGTGAAGAGCACGGCTGGCTTGGTAGTTTAGTGTTGATAGGCCTATTTCTTACGCTACTACTTCGAGTAGTCTTTATTGCCGAGCGACAAAAGTGGACATTCGCTAGGGTATATGGCTATAGTGTGGCTTGTATATTATTCTTCCACTTCGCGGTAAACATAGGCATGACCATTGGTCTATTTCCTGTCATTGGTATACCCTTGCCATTTTTCAGCTATGGAGGGTCCTCTTTGTGGGCATTTACCATCCTACTCTTTATTTTGATCAAGCTAGATTCTCATAGGATGCAGGTCTTGGTGAGATGATGTTCGTTATGAAAACCTTCTTTCCAGTACATTCATAAACTCTTCGACCTCATCACCTGAAGAGTCCCAATGAGTAAAACGGGTGTTTAAATAATGTTTGGCTGCTCCCATACTTTCAAGACCATCTATTTCCAACACCGTATTATTGAACTTGGCAACGTCTCCATCAAAGAGTACATTCACGAACATAAATCGCTGATTGAGCGTGATGCCCTTCGATAGGTTATCAATTTTCTGTTGTTCATGAATATCTGCTAACGATGGTTGGCTTTCTGCCGCCAATGCTTCGTTCAATGTAGTTTCCTGCGAGTGTTCAAACCCTGCAGTCATACCATCGGCTACTGATTCTTCTTCGAATACCTTGTCTTCCTCATCTATAGAACCTGACATTAAAGGAAGTTCTTGCTTAGTCGGTTCTTCTATGTCCATATATATATCAGCTATAGTTATAGCTGAGTAGTTTGAAAAAGCAACTAAGTAAGGCTCCATCTCTTCAGGAGTACTAGACAAATTCTCAACGACATCGTCCAATGTTTTTAATATATCCGCATCCGATGATGGGTTTTTCTTCAAAGTATCAATGAGCCCGTCTAGTATGGCGGTATTCACCTTAGTGAATTTTTTAGTAGCCATAAGTTCATTGTTTAGCCCAGTTCCAAGTTGATCAATGGTGTTCAACTCTTCAAGGTAGTAATGATACGGTGAGCAAATCAGCAACAATGTCTCATAAATTGCCTTTTTCAAGATTGGCTCAAAATGAACTCTGTCAACTGAGATGTACCTAGAAACTGTGTTCTTGAAAGCTGATATCGCATTCTGAACTTCTTCATCATCATAATCGAAGTAAGGGCTTTCAAGCTTTTGCGCTTCTTTATTCCAAGCTGAAAAAAGTATTTTCAGTGTAAATAAATTGACCTGCTTGATTGCGCAAAAATTCATAATCTCCTCTCCAGAAATTCTTTCCTTCTCAGAAAAAAAAGAATCAACCAATTTTACTGCTACTTGATCACTATAGCTGGTTATCCGTTCGATATTGAGTTTGTTCTCCATATTACTGCATTAATTTATCATCGATTTAGTATTCCACTTTTTAAAAATTTATCTTTGGAATACTCCTATGACGAATATTGCCCATGAGGTCAGTCGGCATCTGAGTAAAAATATAAATTATGCCCACGATTACCATTAAAAATTTAGATAATAAGTCAATCGACTACAACGATCGCGATCAATCTGTTCTTAGTGTATTACACGAAAACGGAGTAGATTGGATGCATGCTTGCGGAGCCAAAGGAAGATGCACCACTTGTAAAATGATTGTTCATGAAGGAATGTCTGCAATTTCAGAAAATTCTCCCTTTGAGACACAATCAAAATCACTCGGCAAACTAAATGATAATGAGCGTCTTGCTTGCCAATGCAGCGTTTCTGAAGACCTTATAATCTCTGTCCCGGAGGTTAGTAAGCTCCCACATCTGAATTATTCTAAATAAATGTTTATTGAACCACATGTAAGCAAGTCATCGGATACCAAACGAGGGTGGATCGAAGTCATCTGTGGATCAATGTTTTCTGGGAAAACAGAAGAACTAATCCGAAGGCTAAACCGTGCATTGATCGCCAATCAGCATGTAGAAATCTTCAAACCATCTATTGATAAGCGATATGATGACGTAAATGTGGTGTCTCATAATGCAAACACCATTCGATCAACACCTGTAGATTTTGCTAGTGATATTTTATTGTTATCTGGAGATTGTGATGTAGTTGGCATTGATGAAGCGCAATTCTTTGACAATTCGCTCGTTGAAGTTTGTGAGAAATTGGCAAACAGTGGTAAACGCGTGGTGATCGCTGGACTAGATTTAGACTTTGAGGCCAATCCTTTCGAACCAATGCCTGCTCTCATGAGTATTGCTGAGTTTGTCACGAAAGTGCATGCCATTTGTGCCATTTGCGGTAACATTGCCAATTTCTCATATAGACTGTCCACCGATACAGAAAAAGTAAAACTAGGTGAAAAAGAAAGTTACGATGCTAGATGCAGAACATGTTTTGTTGATGGTATGCAATCAAGACAAACCAATGAAGTTGATTAGACACGTACTCATTGCAGTTTCTATATTTCTAACGCTGAATCTATACAGTCAAGAAAACATCCCTGTCGGTACGTGGAGAACACACCTCTCTTACAACCACGTTATTGATATTACTCTCGGTAATAACAAGGTCTATAGCGCTACAGAAAATGCTCTTTTTGTATATGATAAATCTGATCAAAGTATCCAGACCATCACTAAACTCGATGGATTGAGTGGTGGGGAAATCAGTGCAATTGGATACTCAGACTCACAAACATCATTAATCATAGCGTACAGTGATGGCAACATTGACATAATAAAAGCCAATCTGATCTCAAGTATCTCGGATATCAAAACCGACAATTTTACTTCAGAAAAAAGAATAAACAACATCTTCATACAAGGTGATCTTGCCTATCTATCAGCTGATTTTGGAATTAGCATTATTGATTTACAAAATTCTCAAATCAAAGAAACCATTGTCAATCTTGGCCCAGACAAGATCAATGAAGTAACGATATATAATGACAGTATATTTGCGGCTACCACTCAGGGTATTTTGGCCACTACTCTGGATCCTTCTAGCAATATTTTAGATTTCAATAACTGGACAACCTTCTCCGAATCTACCAATGAGATTATAAGTATTTCTGTTGCTGACAACTCACTGTTTGCAGCCGAAAAAGAGGGTGTTTTGTATAAATACAATAATGGCCAATGGGTAGAAGAAAATGTGCTACAAGGAGAATCGTTTACTAATATCAAACCATCCAAGAAAGGATTACTCATTGTGACAAATAATGGTAACTGGAATTATACAGATGGCGTCATCACGCCAATCACCTCGAATCTTTCATCAGTAACTAATGAAATATTACAGGATAATGATGGCTCACTTTGGTTTGCAGACCAACTGAATGGACTTGTTAAACTCGCAGCTACCAACACAAGTGAGCGGATATTAGCATCAGGACCGTTTTCAGATAACTCATTTCATACTGAATATCTACAAAACAAAACATTCGTTCTTTCTGGCGGAATTGGAGAAAATGATGTTGCTCTTAATCGAACAACAGGCTTTTATAAGCTTGAAAAAGGGAGTTGGGACAGTTTCAATGAAAAAGGGAACAACATGCTCACTCCACAAGCAAGAGATCTCAATGATATCACATACAACCCTGTCTCTAAGCAGTTTGTACTCTCCTCATTCCAAGATGGTTTATTGATCATCAATGCAGATCAATCATCACTTGTTATTGATGCTGCTACTGTTGGTAATTCATTACTGAGTAACCGAATTTCAGGAGTAGCGTACGCAAATAATGGTCTTTGGATACTCAACTATGGTGAAAGCAGATCTATTCATCATTGGGGAGATGACAATGTGTGGAATTCATTTGTATTGAATAACTCTGCTACAAAATTCCCTTTAGATATTTTCGTTGCCAATAATAATGATAAGTGGCTTCGGTTGAGCTCTTCTACTGGTGGAGGGGTATATGTATTCAATGAAGAATCTGGAAAACAACGACTGCTTAATAACATTCCTAATAATGGCACGCTTCCATCAAGCGAAGTACATTCACTGACTGAAGATTTGGATGGTCGTATCTGGCTCGGCACCAGTAGTGGAGTAGCCTACTTCAACAATAGCTCAAGTATCGATGTAAGCAATGGCATAAATGCTACCATCCCTAAAATAGTGGTTGGAAGGAATATTGTCCCAGTACTAAGAGATGAAAAAGTATTGTCCATAGCAGTAGACTGGGGAAATAGAAAGTGGCTTGGCACAGAAAATGGCGTTTGGTTATTTGATGAAGATGCTGAACGAGAAATCTCCCACTTCAATGTTAAGAATAGCCCACTACCTTCTAATAAAATTTTATCTATAGGTATCAATTCTAATAATGGTGAGGTCTTCTTTGCCACTGATCAGGGTCTTGTCTCGTATAGAGGAACAGCCACTATCAGTGAAGCTGTTCACCAACCAATTAAGATTTTCCCAAACCCAATAACCAAGGATTTCAATGGCCTCGTATCTATCTCAGGATTAGTTGACGATGCCATTGTGAAAATAACAGATGTTTCAGGGAAGTTAATCTACCAAACACAATCCAATGGTGGCGCTGCTACTTGGAATGTTCAAGATTATCGAGGCAATCGGGCTGTTACTGGCGTTTACTTAGTGTTTAGTGCTACAGAAGATGGTGAAGACTCAATGGTCGGCAAATTAGCGGTGGTAAACTAATATCATCCATGCTTTACAAAACACAAGGCATCGTTATTAAGTATATTAAGTATCGTGATACATCTATTATAGTCAATGTATTCACCGAAGAATTTGGGTTGCAAACCTACATAGTCAATGGAGTAAGAAGCAAAAAGGGCAAAATTGCACTTTATCAGCCACTCACATTACTTGACATGGTTGTTTACCATAAGGAGCAATCTACTATTCATCGAATTTCAGAAGTCAAATGCTCAGAACCCTTCAATAGCATTCCAACCAACATCAAAAAATCTTGTATTGCCCTTTTCCTTACAGAAATTATCCATAAGACGATCAAAGAGCAACAAGACATCAAGGAGCTTTTCACCTTTCTTCATCAATCAATTTTAATACTAGAATATTTAGAATTTGGGTATGAAAATTTTCACATCCAATTTTTGCTTAAGCTTACGCAGTATCTAGGCTTTGGCGCAGAAGATATCCAAGAAAGTGAGTTGAGCCTTATGCTCAATAAAGAACAGCTCATTACTTGCCGTGAACTCTATCTATCTCCATTTGACTCTTCAATCAAGATCAAATATCATGATCGGCAACTGCTTCTTAACTGCATGATCGACTATTATCAAAACCACTTGGATAACTTCGGTATTATTAAGTCCGTGGATGTTTTAGCTGAAGTACTACGAGATTAATACACCCCTATTTTTGAGGTCCCTAAATAATCTATTACCTTAGAGAATAAGAAAACACCAAACTCAAATACATGAAAAATTTATCCATACTTTTCTTTATAACATTGATCGCGGCTAGTTGTGGTCAAAAAGCAAACAATGAAACGGAACAAGCTGAATCTAAAGAAGTAACTTCTACACCTGCTCAGCCAGATGGCGTTAACTTCATCTTTCCTAAAGATGGTGAAACTGTGAGTAGCCCAGTTATGGTTGGATTTGGAATTAACGGTATGGAGGTCGAGCCTGCCGGTCAAGTCAATGAAGGTATGGGTCATCACCATATTATCGTAGATGGTGCATTTATTGCCGAAGGCACTATGGTTCCTGCTGATTCTACACATTTTCATTACGGAAAAGGACAATTAGAAACCAAATTAGATATTGCACCTGGCAAGCATACGTTGACAATGCAATTTGCAGATGGTGTCCATAAATCCTATGGTGAATCTTGGAGTAAGACCATAGAAATAATAGTTACTGAGAATAACTAAAAATAACAACAATGGCAGATATATTATACGATGAAGTGCCTTCCCTCGATCTTGCAGATTTCACAGGCAGTGATGCTTCGAAAAAGGCGAAATTTGTAGAGACGTTGGGGAATGCCTACCAAAACATTGGATTTGTAGCCATCAAAAATCATGGGCTCACAGATGCTCTTACCAAAAAGCTTTATGATACTATTCAAGCATTTTTCACTTTGCCTGATGATGTCAAGGAAAAGTATGAAATTCCAGGTTTAGCTGGGCAGCGAGGATATATAGGAAAAGGAAAAGAACATGCCAAAGGTCGTAAAACCGGTGATTTGAAAGAGTTCTTCCATGTTGGCCAACACGTAACAGATGGAGACCTTATCAAGTCTCAATATCCTGACAATGTATGGGTAGATGAACTTCCGGAAATGGAAAAAACTGGACTTGAAGCTTATAAAATATTAGAAAGCACAGGCGTACAGATGTTAAGAGCCATCGCTATACACTTAGGTCTAGAAGAAAAGTACTTTGATGCGAAGGTGAAAAACGGGAATAGTATTTTGCGTCCAATTCACTACTTCCCCATAGAGAATCCTGAGAACATTCCTGAGGATGCCGTAAGAGCAGCCGAACATGGTGACATCAATCTAATCACTTTACTGATGGGAGCAAGTGCAGATGGCCTCCAGGTACTTAGAAGAGATGGTAAATGGATTCCCATTACCGCATTACCTGATCAGTTGGTCGTCAATGTCGGTGATATGATGGAAAGACTCACCAATGGAAAACTCAAGTCTACTATCCACAGAGTTGTCAACCCTCCAAAAGAGGAAATGAAATCTTCCAGATACTCAATCCCATTTTTTATGCACCCGCGAGCAGAGATGGACTTGACATGTCTGAAAAGTTGTATTACAGAAGAGACTTCTAAACAATTTGAAGATATTAAGGCGGGTGATTTTCTTAATCAGCGTTTAGCCGAAATAGGTCTTAAGAAATAAAAATTCCTTTCAATTGATTACCAAAGTCAGATACTATATCTACCTGAAGGATGTTCTTGTATTAGCACTTAGTGCCTTTGGAGGCCCGCAAGCTCATATAGCTATGCTCTTTGACTTGATGGTTGATAAGCGCGGATATCTTACAGAAGAAGACTTGGTTGAGCTCAATGCTCTCTGTCAAATACTTCCCGGCCCAACATCAACACAAACGATTACAGCTATTGGGTATCGCATTGGTGGTGCTAATCTAGCATATCTGACCTTACTAATTTGGATTATCCCTGCCGTAACGCTGATGACTACCGCAGGAATCCTGATTTCTACCCTGTCTGCCAATAATATCTCAATAGAATTCACAAAGTACATACAGCCCATGGCTGTAGGATTTGTAAGCTATGCAGCCTATAAAATCAGCACTAAGGTTGTGAATACGTACACTGGAATCGTCATCATGGTATTCTCAGCAGTTGCTTCGTATTTCTTCAGCTCTCCATACATCTTTCCACTCATCTTGGTTGTTGCTGGGTCCTTTACTGCTCTCAAGTACAAGCAACACGAAAAAGAAGAAAATATTAAAATTAATATAAAATGGGCTAACTTCTTTTTGTGGGGTGGAACACTAATATTCGCTGCAATATTGGGTGGTGTTACAGACTTTTTACCGGTAAGGCTTTTTGAAAATTTCTATCGAAATGGCAGCCTAATTTTTGGTGGTGGACAAGTACTTATACCACTTCTGTATACTGAATTTGTTGAATTTAAAGACTACCTCACCTCTGAGCAGTTCTTAACCGGCTATGCATTCGTACAAAGTGTGCCTGGCCCAGTATTTTCCTTCAGTGCCTATATAGGAGCTATTGCTAATAACCAGCATGGGATATGGGGAGGTATACTAGGTGGATTTGCTTCTGCTCTCGGTGTATTTCTTCCTGGAACATTCTTGATTTTCTTTATTATCAAAATCTGGGATGGCCTTAAAAAGTACCGAGTAATCAAAGCATCTCTGGAAGGTGTCAATGCTGCTAGTTCTGGAATGGTAGCAGCTGCAGCGATACTCATGTTTCAGCCGATTGATATTAGCATTGTCAATATTTCTATTGTTATCATGACAATGATGTTGTTACTTTTCACCAAAATCCCAGCTCCATTTATTATTCTTTGTGGATTAGCAGCAGGTTTTATTTTTTAGGATTAGCCCTTCTTAATTCACCGCCTTTGTCTGTAACCTCTAGACGATATAGCTCTTCTTGCATGATAGAAAGATTGAGAGGCTCATGCCCCACCGGAAAATTGAAAAGTACAGGAAAATCATACTCTGCTACATGATCTAAAATAAGATGTTGTACGTCCATTCCAAAAGGGACTTCTGTGTCTTTCATCAGAGACATGTGTCCAATAACGAGTCCTCCTAATTTTGACAGTTTCCCAGACCTGCATAATTGACCTATCATCCGATCTATTTTATACAAGTACTCATCAATTTCTTCGATAAATAAAATCTTTCCATCTGTCTGCAATTCATTCTTTGTTCCAATACTTGAAGACAATAAGGATAAGTTACCTCCTATAATCGACCCTTCACAGGTGCCCTTTCGATTACTTTTGCTCTCTGGAGTCACTATTACAAGTTGCTCACCAAACAACATCATACGTAATGAATCTACAGTTTGATCTTCGGCAGACTCCAGCCCTGTAGGCATTATTGAATGAATACTCATCATTCCACGTTTGGACAGCGTCAAATGTAGAGCAGTCACATCACTGAATCCAATTACCCACTTAGGTGATTTAATGAATTGTGTGAAATCCAATTGATCAATAATTCTAGTCAATCCATAACCACCTCTGGCACAAAAAATCGCCTTATAATCAGTGCTATCTAATGCCCTTTGTAAATCACTAAGCCTATCAAAATCAGATGCTGAGAAATAATTATACCCATCCAAGGCGTGATCACTAATGATCACTTCTAATCCCCAACCTTGGAGAATTTCAAGAGCTCTATCCAGGCCTCCATCCCTGATCCGACCAGCTGGAGCTATGATGATAACAGCATCACCTTTTTGTAAATAGTTAGGTCTAGTGTTCATATAGAAATATACAAAAAAAGCCATCGCGCAGAACGTGATGGCTTTAAATTGTGTTTATGAAATGGCTAGTTAGTAGCTGGCGTTACACCCAACTTTTTCAAAACCGTATCAGAAACATCATGTGAATCTTTAGCGAACAATACGATATCCACTCCACCTACACCAGCAGATAGTATGAAATCGTATCCATCTTCAGTAGCGACCGCATTGATCGTCTCCCCTACTTTAATAAATAAAGGCTGCATCAAATCTGTTTGTTTCTTTTGTAAAGAAGTCTGAGCGTCCTTTTCAAATTGCTGCAATCTACTTCCAAGGTCCGTTAACTCCTGCTCTTTTTCTTTTCTTACTGCCTCTATCATATTGGCAGCTCCTTGTTGGTAAGTAGCTAGTTTAGTTTGGTACTCCTGATACTTAGATTGCAATTGGTTTTGCAGCTGTGTATTGTGTGCTTCCAAATCAGATTGCACTTGTTTTGCTTCAGGCAATTGGCTCAAGACATAGTCTACATTAGCATACCCGATTTTCATACCTGTTTGTGCTTGTGCTGCAAAGCACGCAAATACTGCCACAAGGGCCAACATCAACTTTTTTTTCATAACTTTATTTATTAGTCTCAATTTTAAAAATACAATTTAACATCTTAATAGCTTACTCTATCACATCATTTGGATCACCAAGCCCTAGCTCATCCAATACATAATCTGTATAGTCATGTCTAGGATCGGTATAAATCATTACTAGAGCGTCTGCTTTATCAAACATAATTGCTAGTCGTTGATTTTTACAAACTTTTTCTACCGAATCAAATATTTTATCCTGAACTGGCTTCACTAACTCTTTCTTTTTCAAGAAAAATAGTCCGTCAAATCCAAAAACCTTCTTTTGATATGACTTTACTTCGTTCTCCTTAATCTTTATCTCAGTTAATCGTTCTTCCTTCATTTCAGCAGTGAGTAACACCTCTTCTGCCTGTAACCCACTATACATCCCTTCTATCTCTTTCCGCATTTCACGTATCTCTTCCTGCCATTGGAGAGATAATTTGTCAAGTTCAGATTGAGCCTCCCCATACTCAGGCATCTTACTCAAGATATAGTCTGTATCTATATAACCAAATTTTTGACTATATGAGAAAGACGATATCCCGATTAAAAAAAATAATATGAGGCTCTTTTTTGTCATATTATCTCAATTGTTGTCCAATGCTAAACTGGAACAATGGCCCGGTTGCCTTAATTTCACCCGGCAAAGTGTCAAATGGCCACCCATAGTTAAGTCCAATCAATCCAAAGGCTGGCATAAATATTCTTGCTCCAAATCCTGCAGATTTATAATTATCAAAAGGATTGAAATCGTCATAGTTGTACCAGTTATTCCCAGCTTCAGCAAATCCAAGTACATAGATAGTTGCAGCTTGTCCTGTCGTAATTGGATATCTAAGCTCAAAACCTATCTTATTATACACTACACCTCCAGTAATATTGTCTGTACCACCTTCGAACGACCCGTATGGAGGAGTGATTGCGTTGTTTTCATATCCTCTCATTCCAATAATTTCTGTTCCTAATAAGAAATTCTGCCCCGATAGACCATCTCCTCCTAAATAAAATCTTTCAAATGGTCCGATACCAGTTTCTTTGTTATAAGATCCAATGAACCCAAAGTGTACTTTTGACTCAAGTACCAATTTTCCTGCCAATTTTAAATAATGCTTAGCATCGAACATCCATTTGTGATATTCGATCCATTTGTATCTTCCCGCATTTTCTGTGTTCTGTATTTCTTCAGCTGTACGGGCATCCAACACATCTGCTTCTGCACCTGGGTATAAATCACTTGTACTTGCAGTAACTTCATCTCGATCTGAAGTATTCAATTTCCAAAAATCTGCATCTCTAAATAATGAATACGGTGGTGTCAAAGCCAAGTTCAGAGAGACTGAAGAGCCAGATGTAGGAAACATCGGATTATCAATACTATTACGAGCCAATGTCGTGTTCAAAGTAATACCATTTGCCTTCCCATTGGTAAACCCTAGAGATTGTCTACTATTCAATGAGCCGTAGTTATCCAGAGTGTATACTAAATACCCTATAGAGTTTGTCAAGGTGAAATAACTGTCTGGCCATTCAAGTCTTCTTCCTAGCGCTATAGTCACTCCAGTCACTTTCAATGAAGCGTTAAAATCATTGAAACTAGTTCTTGTAGAAGTTTGATTACCGTTCAAATCATACTCCAACCCTGTTGTTCTTTGAATAGAATGGTTGAAACTAACTGAAAATGAATTTGGCTTGCGTCCTCCCAGCCATGGCTCAGAAAACGAAACATTATAACTTTGAAATTGTTTACCATTAGCTTGCAAACTCACAGAGAATCTCTGCCCATCACCAATTGGAAGTGGTCTCCACTTATCGAACTGTGGAATATTTCTCAATGAGAAATTATTGAATGTAAGTCCTAAGGTTCCTACAAAACCAAAAGCCCCACCCCATCCTCCGGAGAGCTGGATTTGATCACTTGGTTTTTCAACTACTGACCATTCTATATCTACAGTCCCGTCTGCTGGATTAGGGATTGGCGTTGGTGTGACTTGCTCAGGGTCGAAGTATCCCAATTGTGACAATCGTTGTTGCGTCTGAATTATATCTGATCTACTGAATTTTTGACCAGGCATTGTTCTAAGTTCTCTAAGTATTACATGATCATTTGTTCGATCATTTCCTTTGATTATTATTTTATTTATAGTGGCTTGTTCTCCTTCATAAATTCTCATCTCCACGTCTATGGAGTCTCCCACAATACCTGTCTCTACTGGCGTCACATTGAAAAACAAATAACCATCATCCATGTAAAGACCACTAATGTCCGGCCCCTTTGGATTAAAAGAGAGCTTTCTATTAATCAATTCCATGTTATAAACATCCCCTTTATTAACATCCAATATCGCATCTAGCCTCTTGGTAGAGTGAACATAGTTACCAGCCCAATTGATGTTTCCGAAGTAATACTTTCTGCCCTCATCAATAACCATGTCAATATTGACACTATTATCATCATAATTGTAAACGCTATCCATTGTGATAGTCGCATCCCTATAACCTTTGGTGTTGTAGAAGGCTACAATTGCATCCTTATCAGCCTCAAAATCGGTCTTTATATACTTAGAAGTGTTTAAGAAGTATAATCTAACATTATCATTAAGGTAGGTCTTGACATCTTTCCAAGACTTTTTCTCAGATGAAGCTATAAATGTTTTTGCCGCCTTTGGTTTGAAATTGAAAATACCATCTGCAATTTTCTCTGGAATGGTAAATACCACCTTTTCATTGGTAGATTTCATTTTCTTCTTAACCTTAGAAGCACTTATGTTATCATTTCCGGTAATATTAATTTTGTTTATCTTTACTTTTCCTTTCTTATTGACAACTATTCTGAGTTTCACACCCTCTTTATTCAGTGTGTCTACTTCTTTGATCACTTTGACTTCAGCATTCAAAAATCCCTTTTCGACATAATTCTTTTTCACAGTTACTTCTGCATTCCTGATTATAGCTTCAGATAATACTCTTCCTGTTAGCAAATCTAAATCATCTCTGATCTCAGACTCTCTAGTCTTATTCACCCCTACGAACGATATACCTGTCAGCCTAGCTCTTTCAGTCAATTCAATTATAATATCAACCTTCCCAAGCTCACTCTTATCAATGTATATAGAAGCATCTCCAATCAATCCATGCTTCCACAGTTTTTTGATTGCTCCACTGATTTGATCTCCGGGCACTTTGATACGATCACCTTTCTTAAGTCCAGTGAGAGAGATCAACGCATTTTCATCCAGAATTTTGATTCCAATTACCTTAATATTTCCAATTTCATATTCTATTGGACGAGAATAGTCTATTTCAGTAGAAATAGTTTTATTACTTCCTTTTCTATTGGTTCTGAATTGTCCAAATGCAGTAGTTATAACTAATAGCAAAATGCATATCGGTGTTATTCTTTTCATCTTCATCACTATTTCACTTGTTCACTTGTTTTACCAAATCTCCTCTCCCTATCTTGATAAGATAAGACGGCCTCATAAAGATTGTCTCTACGAAAGTCAGGCCACAATGTTTCTGTTATGTATAACTCGGTATATGCAAGTTGCCATAATAGAAAATTGCTTATTCTCATCTCTCCACTCGTTCTGATCATCAACTCAGGATCAGGAATATTTGCTGTACTAAGACTATTGTCAAAAGTTTCAATATCAATACTGTCAATATCAATATCCCCGTCTTTTACTCCGCTTGCAATTTTCTTTACCGCTTGGACAATTTCCCATCTCCCACTATAACTTAATGCAAGAATCAATGTCAATCCTGAGTTATCCTTTGTCTGATGAATTGCCTTTTTCAAATTCTCCTGACAACTCTTTGGAAGTGTCTCAGTATTCCCAATTGTTTGCAGCCGTACATTATTTTTCATCAAAGTAGGGACTTCCTTTCTTATGGTATTCACTAATAATTCCATCAGTGCATCAACTTCCAGTTTCGGTCTAGACCAATTTTCCGTTGAAAAGGCATATAAGGTTAAATATTGCACCCCCAATTCTGCACACCCCTCAGTCGTTTCTCTAACAGACTTTATTGCGTTCTTATGCCCAAAAATGCGCATAGCTCCCTTCTTCTTTGCCCAACGACCGTTCCCATCCATGATAACGGCAATGTGTCTAGGAATATTATTTTTATCTATATTTTTAAGCGGTTCTTCCACAAGAATGCAAAAATAGTTGTATTTGCTCAAAAAGCATTATAAATGTCAATTATTCGGATAGACTTACTTATATGGAAAAGGGCAAGGAATAGTGTAAAATGCATAATTGACAGTAAAGCCAACAAAGTAATACATATCATTATCGTTAACATTACCGTATTGGTAGTTCTTCAATGCTTGATTTCCTTCAGAAACATTGTCCAGATAATCAAAGAAGGTTTTTCGTGCGCCTCCTTCTACCCCTATGTACCACTTTGGATTAAGTATGTATTTGAAACCAACCCCGAATGGAATAACAGGCTGAACATTACTATATTCCTCAGGCTTATTCTGCTGTCCTGACATAAACATAACACCAACTCCGCCAAAGACATATGGCGTCCACCTAATTAAAGACTTATTGCTCTTCCAATCTAGAAAGTGATATTCCATAACTCCAGAAGCCTCCAGCAAAAACATATCAAAGGAGTCATTACGTTGATCAGCAAAAGCATCTATTCCGGTCTTTCGGTCTGAACCAACTAACTTTCCCGCAGTAATCCCAACCTTAAAACTAAAAAAATCGCTCATGTTTGTACGATGAAAGACTGTGAAGGCAGGACGATTTTGAAGTAAATCATATCCTCTATTAAGGTCCCCCGTGTAGCTAATTCCACCTATACCTCCTCCAATCTCTGTTCCTTGCCCGTTAACCATAACGGAAAACAGTATGAAACAAAAAAAAGGAAAAGCGTTGATTGCCTTTCCTAATATGTGTCTTACTCTATAATTCATTATCTAAATTTCGCTTTTCTAAATGACGCCCCAAGTACGTAGGAAAGTCTAAACGTAGTAACGAAATAGTAGTCATTATCATTGCTATTACCTCTAATATTATCTTTGTTATATTGTTCTCCATAACCGCTAAAAGGAACTCCTTGACCAAGTAAGCCTCCCGTAACTGCCCCTACAGCCTCTCCATCTCTAGCAGTGCCAGATTCTGCATCATTAACTTCTCGTGATCTATCAGAAAGATATGCTGTTAATGGGTCATCAAATAATGTAACATCAACATAATTACCACTCACATCATCAATATAATCGGTAAACAAAATTCTAGCTCCCATTTCAAAAGAAAAATCGAAAACCTCATTGAATTTGTACCTTACTCCTATTCCAAATGGAACGGCTATTTGCAGTGTCTTATAAGGCTCAATACCTGCGTTAGGATGTTCATCTTCTATGCCCAAATCACTATGTGCTTGAACTAAATCTAGATTTTGTCCTTCTGTTCCTAACGGTTGTAAATCCACCCACGTTCCAGTATCTGAAGGTCCGTCATCTCCAACAAAGGCTTGAGGATTATGGAGGTAAGCCGTTACACCTACAAAGGCATAAGGTGTCAGTGGTACTCGATTAATATAAGTAGATGAATTCTTAAACAAATCAAACACTCCTGTAACCGTCAGCTCTTTCACACGATTTTTGAATTGCAAGTTTCGTACATATCGAAATTTGGCATTGGCATCAGTCGCATCAGCTGATGCAAAATCACTTCCACGAAGGGTTCCAACTCTAAACTCCCCCCTTACAGTATATCTTGGCCCGAATCTGTGTCCAAATGTAAGTCCAACTGCAGGCCTGGTAAATTTAATGTCAGTACTAATTTTATCTGGAAGAGGGGAAAGGTCTCCAAAATAGTTGAATGAATTTAAAGTAACTCCTATATAGTTGTACTTCTTGTTCTTATCAAAACCATTTTTTTTGCCCTTGAATTTAGACATCCGCTTGTTATTTTTTTTCAGCTTCTTTCTGCTAAGTTGCGCATGGGCTTCATTCATGACTAATCCAGTCATAAATAAAATCAATATACCAACAATTAGTTTCCTCATAATAGTACAATCACATCTTCTCAATAGTAACAAAAATAGGTATTAAGAAGTAATATAAAAATTTTCACTCAATAGTAAGTGAAAATAGGCTAGATCAATTTCTAATATCTATCCCCCAATGCAGTTTTTGTCTTAAGGTTTCAAATATCTGATTGTTAGGGAGTTTGATGAGCTTTGCCTTAAACTTCTCTTTTACGACCTTCAACTCTATACTTGACTCTACTATTTCAAATCTGGCATCTAGGGACACCAAAAAAGTATCAGTTCTACCCTCTACCTTTAGAGTGATCTGACTGTCATCAGGCACGACCATTGGTCTGGCAGTTAGATTGTGTGGGCTGATTGGAGTGATAACAAAGTTGTTAGACTGAGGCAGGACCAAAGGACCTCCACAACTAAGTGAATAACCAGTCGATCCGGTAGGAGTTGAGATAATGAGTCCATCGGCCCAATATGAATTAAGAAAATCACCATTGATATAAGTGTGAACTACAATCATGGATGAGGTATCCTTTTTTAGAATGGTAAAATCATTGAGCGCAAAATTCTTTTCGCCAAATAAATTTTCTGCATCAAGCTTTAAGAGTGTTCTCTCATCGTAAGTATAGTTACCCTTATACAACTGTTCAATTGCTTCGATTACTGATTCTTTTGCTGTCGTTGCCAGAAATCCTAATCTCCCCGTATTGATTCCCAAGACAGGAATCTCTAAATTCCCTATTTCCGCTACCGCCTCCAACAATGTACCATCCCCCCCTAATGATACAACAACATCCAAAGTTGACAAACTCTCTAAATCATAAACTTGAAAATCTGTGAATTCAACACTGGACTGCACTAAGATTTTGGCGTATTCTTCAGATAGATAGATTGCTGTTCCCTTTTTAAGAAAGAAATCAAATAGCTGTTGAAGGATAATAGCCGTATCAGTATTGAATTGTTTCCCGTGTATGCCAATTCTCATTTATTAAATATTCAAATACTTCAATAGCATATCCACTTTTTCCTTTTCGTTGTCAATTATCTTAGATTCCTGAAATCGTGCAATTATTCGGTATTCGAATCTTTCCAAAGTAGCAGTTATATGTGATAAATCTACTTTGTCAATTTTCAATGTTAGTCGAATTTTACTGGCATCATGGACATCTTCCTTTACTATACTACTTAATATTTTCGCATTCTCACCTTCGATAAGTCGACTTATTTCAGATAATGAATAATCAATTTGATCTAGTGACAATACTATTATACCTCCTGGCAACTGCACTGCTGCCGTTTGAGCGAAAGACGAGATCGTATCTTGGATAGTGATTACTCCAACATATTTTCCTTGATTATTGATCACTCCTACTATATCAACATTGAAGTCAGATGCCATTTTGATGACATCATAAAAGTGATCCCCTTCATCAACAATACATTCTGTTCCAAATAGCTCTAATTCGCTAACCAGCTTCTCAACATCATTCTCATCCAAAATAATCTCTTCGCTAATAAGCCCAAGAAATTTGCCTTTATCAACCACTGGCAACTGATTAGACCGTAATTCTTCCATCCAAACCATTGCTTTATGCGCATCATCGGTGAGTTTGAGTGGAGGAATCATATGGTTGATCAATTCGTGGGCAATCATATCAATGGGTATTAAGGTATTCTTTGAGAATTTCATTGAATTCATCCGCTCGCTCCATCATTGGGGCATGACAGCATTTATCTATAAATTTCAGCTCAGAATTCGGGATTAATTTATTGAACTCGTGTCCAACCATTGGTGGTGTGATCGTATCGTTAAGACCCCATACTAATAGTGTTGGAACTTTGATTTTATGAAGCTCTTTTGCCATGTTGTGACGTTGAGCTGACTTCGCCATTGCCACAATTCTCAAACATTTAGGAATGCTTTTAGTCGTTTCAAACACTTCGTCTATCAATTCCTTGGTAGCCGTCTTTGGATCATAAAAGGTGTATTCTATTCTTTCTTTAATATAATCATAGCTTCCTCTCTTAGGAAATGAGCCACCCATTGTGTTTTCGAACAACCCAGAACTACCAGTGAGAACTAGCTTGTTGACACTGGCTTGATGTGCCAATGTGTATATCAAACCAACATGACCTCCCAGTGAGTTCCCAACTAGAATCATTTCAGTAAGCGACTTAAGAGCCACGAACTTTTCCACGTGTGCAACAAGTCCGTCAAGCCCAGACTGCTTCAATGGCATGTCATAGACAGGAAGTAAAGGAATCAGCACACGATATTGTCCAGAAAACGTCTCTACTACTTTTTCCCAATTACTTAGTGCCCCAAACAATCCGTGTAAAAGGACCATTGGCTGACCAGATCCCTCATCTATATATTTAAATCCTTGATCTTCTTTTATTTCTAACGCCATATATTTATTCTGTCTACACTTACTCTAATGCAAATTAACTAAAAATCATTCATTCACAACTACAGAATTTGCCGCGACCCAATTTTGCAACGTCTGAATTCCATATTCACTCAATGCCGCTTCTGGGTGATATTGCAGTCCCCAAATTGGCAAACTATTATGTGCAATGGCCATCACTTCATTTGTTGACGTTTTGGCAATAACGCGCAATGGTTCTTTTATATTTTCAATAAGCAGAGAGTTATACCTGACTACTTTATGTTGTTTGGGTACTCTTTTATACATCTGATGCTCTTCACAATATATTCCTGATACTTTACCATGCATTGGTTTTTGTGACTTTACCAAGTTCGCTCCAAAATACTCTCCTATTGCTTGATGCCCAAGACAAATCCCTAGTATAGGCACAAGTCCAATATAATGATCCAACACCTCCATCATGATCCCTGCTTTGGCAGGAGTTTCAGGGCCAGGAGAAAGTACTATTGCTTGATATTCTTTACTGATGATGTCTTGAAGTGATGTGTCATTCCGTTTTACATCACAATCCACGCCCAATTGAGCAAAATAATCGACCAAATTGTAAGTGAAAGAATCGAAATTATCAAGGAGTAGAATCAACTTTAGACAACTATTAAATTAGTTCTTTTATTGGGTGGAACAAATCTTCCGCCATTGGCCAAAGAATAGCCACATACTCTACTACAGTTGGAGCAATATTCACTATATATAGATACAATAAGGATTCATCAATGTATTCGGGTGGTACAAATAAGCCCACATTAGTACTTAGCCATAATATCACACTTACGCCAAAAGTCCACTTGAGCAAGCCCACCAATCCTCCTGCAAATGCATCTAAACTCCCGAGTAAAGTCATGTCTAATACTCTTTTAAGCATTTTACCTATGAGATTCACAAGCAGTACTATCCCAATGAAAATAAGAATGAAGGAGATGTATGGTAGCAGAGTACCATTGATTTCGAAATGCTTATCCAAGAGCCCCATTCCCCAATGAAGCAATTTGAATCCCCCAATAATGGCTAATACGAAAGCCAATATTGTCGCGAGCTCCATCAAAAAGCCTTTCTTAAAACCCCGATATGCTCCAAATATCAAAGGTATCAGTATAATGATATCAATCGTACTCAACTTATCCTACCAATAAAGATTTTACCATTACTGAAATGGCTTTCCCTTCAGCTTTTCCTGCAAGAGATTTTGAAGCCATCCCCATTACTTTACCCATATCTTTCATTCCTGCAGCTCCAGTATCAGATACTATTTTTTCAATTGCTGCCTTTAGCTCCTCTTCATTGAGTTGTTGAGGCAAGTACCTTGATATCACCTCGTATTCGAAGATTTCCTTAGTCGCCAAATCCGTTCTACCTTCTTTTTCGAATAGCTCCGCTGAATCCTTTCGTTGCTTTACTGCTTTTGTAAGAATCTTGAGACCCTCCTCTTCACTGATCTCTTCTTTAGCACCACTTGCTGTTTCTGCCAATAATATTGCTGATTTAACCGCTCTAAGTGCCGTCAATTCTTCTTTTTGCTTCGCAAGCATTGCCTTTTTAATATCTGCGTCTATTTGTGTTTTTAAATTCATCCCTCTAGTATTATTCGTTTGTAATTACTCCCAGCATTTGTCAATCGATACCTAATAGCTAACTTGCGCAAAGTTATAAAATCCGACTCGATGACCAAGCTAAGTGTAAATGTAAACAAGATCGCTACAATAAGGAATGCTCGAGGAGGCAATAATCCCGATGTATTGAAAGTAGCTCTTGATTGCGAAAGGTTTGGAGCGGATGGCATTACAGTACACCCTAGGCCAGATGAGCGCCATATTCGACATCAGGATGTCATTGATCTTGCACAACATGTCAAAACAGAATTGAATGTAGAAGGTTATCCTGATGATCGATTCATAGACTTAATCAAGAAGACTAGACCTGCGCAAGCGACATTGGTACCTGACCCTCCTCACGTCCTCACGTCCAACGCTGGTTGGAACACTGTTAAACACCAGGATTATTTAAAAGAAGTAATTGCTACAATTCATTCCTTTGGTATACGAGTATCTATTTTCATAGCCCCGGACATCAAACTGATAGAGGCAGCCGTGTCTACTGGAACAGATCGCATAGAACTCTATACCGAAAGCTACGCTGCCTGTTATGATAAAGACAGAGAAAATGCCATAGCGCCTTATATTATCGCTGCTAAAAAAGCCCAAGAACTAGGACTCGGAATTAATGCAGGGCATGATCTAGATTTAGAAAACCTTCGATACATGAAAGAACAAATTTCTTTTATAGATGAAGTATCGATTGGCCATGCCTTGGTATGTGATGCCTTATATTATGGCTTGGAAAACACAGTCCAAATGTATCAAAGAAGATTACGCGAACTAGGATAATACTTATTCACCCACCATAATAAATGCTCCCCAGTAGAAAGGCTCTGGATACTTCTTCTTAACCTCATATTGCGCTCTTCGAAAAGACTCCTGCTTATTTCCAGAAGCGAGCCACTCTTTGTAAAAAGTAGTCATGAGTTCTTGAGTAGCGTCATCATCTACACTCCACATGCTCATAATCAGGCTCTTCGCTCCAGCTACCAAAAATGCGCGCTGTAATCCATAAACGCCCTCTCCATTGGTAATTGTCCCAAGACCAGTTTCACATGCTGACATTACCACCACCTCTGTGTTATCCAGACGCATATTCATAGCTTCGTTGGCTGTAAGTATTCCGTCCTCTCCGTTATAAGTGTCTCCCGTTTTTAGAAAGCCTCCAGCCCCCGCTAGTACTAGACCTGATCTCATTAGGGGATTTTCTAGATATTTGGCCTTATCACTACTAGATACTTCATCAATATTAGCCATGAAAAACCCATGAGTAGCTATGTGCAATAATTTAGGGCTTCGCGCATGTTTGAGTGTGTATTCATCAGCATCTTTGGTGTAATACGTAGTGTGTTCTGCGTTTTCTAAAGCAAACATTCCAGCAATATTCTCAACCTCTGTCTTTGTTCCTGGAAGCATCGAAATCCCTTCATCTCCTCTGAGATATCTTAATAATCCGGCTCTCAATCCTCTCGTCAGCCCGCCACTTCCACCACCTCGAAGGGATCTTAAGCTCCTTTGTTCTCCCTTCTTTTCCTTTTTCTCTATTTCAAAATTGTAATCTGGATACCCAAAAAGCATTGAAGCTCCTGGTGCAGTTTTCTTGTTCATGTCAAAGGAAAGTAAATCCTTAGTGTTTGTGACATTGTGAATATTCATCTCTTCTAGAAGATACTGTTTCGAATCTGGATTATATAGTGAATTTATGCTGATTTGATTATAGACTCCATCAGGCGAGAAATATATTTTATTTACCCCTTTGAGTGCAGGAGCTATAGGCTCCCAAAGTACTCCATAAGAATGTTGATCAAATATCTGGTAGCGAATCGAATTACGGTAGTTAATAATATAACGCTCCTCAATCTGTTTGCCATTCTCCAACATCACTAACTCTGGATAGTCTTTGGTTGTTGGTTTTACTATTAATACTGCATATTTTATGTTTCCGTTAAAGCTTCCACCAGCCTTTGGATCAAAATCCCTAAATCGTATGACCTCAACAGCAGCTTCTCCATCTGACAAATGATCTCTAACTTCCTGCCAAGTATGCTTACCATTGGCATACGTTTCTCCAAATTGACTCGACTTTTCCGTTAATTCCTTCTCTAATGAATTAGCCACTCCACTAAGTGAATCGATTGTGCTCCGATCGGCTTGAGCATTGACAGCATATAGTTTTGAAAGGCGTTCTTTGAGTTCTAGCCACTCATTATATCTTTTAATTAATTTTATGCCTCCTTTATTCATAATATCATCACGCACCTTGCTCGTAGCATACATGATCAACGCCTTGGTGTTTAGCTGATAATTGTACATATCACCCGTAAGTTGAGGCATTGAGTGATTATTAGCGACAGCAAAAGCATTGAATTTTTCAAAATCCAGACGTAATCCTCCATAGTAAAATTTTGTTTTTTCTGACTCGCTTAATACGGGAAAGTAGCTATCAATTTGCTTGTAATAATTATCAAAAGTCTCATTAAAGAATTCTAACGATTGTTCGTTTTCTCCTTTTGCCCAATGATGTGCTGCAAGATGTGGAAGAATTTTTCCATAGAGTGGATGACTTTCACCGAGATTACTTTTCCTAATTTTTAGCGCTTCTTGAAAATGTTTGACAGCCTTTGGATCCTCTTTCATTTCCAATGCTCTTCCAAGATTGAACAAGCTGGTAGCATATGCTGAACTACTTTTACCAGTAGCTTTCTTGTAAACCTCAAGCGCTTGCCCGTATAGTGGTATTGCTTTTTCTAAATCACCTGAGAGCATATGTGCCCGACCTTTGTTGTTAAGATTGTAGGCATAGTCAATGCTCTTTTCACCATATGTTTTTAGAATAACAGGTGCTGCTTGGTTATAATAATTGAGCGCCTCTTCATAGCTTCCTTTTTCATTATAGGCTTCTCCCAAAAGGTTTAAAGTATTTGCATAATACGGATGATCTTTCCCATAAGCCTCCGCATCATATTTTTCTATTTTCCAAAATGCATCTAATGTTGCTTCATAGTTAGACAACTCCAAATGCACCAAAGCCAAATTATTCAATATCGAAATCGAATGGGCTATCGCTTCTGTACTTCCACGTTGATCAAGAATCTTAATCGCTTCGGTGAAGACAGATTCTGCATCAGGGTACCTGCCTTGATCTCTATACATCAATCCTAGGTTTGAAAAACCCACTGCAAATTCAATAGAGCTATATCCTTTGATTTCCCCAATATGTTCTAGCGACTGCTCAAACAAGGGTTCAGCCTTTGAATAATTTCCAAGTGCCGAGTATCCGTCAGCTACCTTATTAAGAATAAGCCCATATTCAGGCATGTTCTCATCTAGGAATTTTAGCGTTTTCTCTCCTTGGACAATTAGAAGTTGGTATGCTGTCTGATTGCGCAATACATCCATATAATCGTTGACAGACATTATGTATTCTTCACTTGTTTGACCAAATGTTTGTTTGTCTATTTCTAAAAGACGAGTCCCTGTAGTTCTGGCCTCAACATAATTTCCGAGATCATTGTACAACCTCATCAAATTGTACAATGTGGCACTCAACTCCTCATTATCTCCAAGTACTTCCCTAAGTTCAAGTTCCTTTTCAAAATTTTCCAGCGCTTGTTTGTCGTCACCTACCAGCATATAGCTGTCTCCCAAATAGAAAAACACATTCGCGGCTATGCTATCTTTAGCGGTAGTTAGCTCTGCCTTATGTTTATTAGTGAGTTCAATGCACTTTTCATATTCGCCTGATTCATAGGCCAATTCTATCCCAGCATAATTACCAATAGACTGTCCAAAAAGGCTTAGATTATACAATAAAATAAGAGGTAACAGTACTTTTCTGCTGTTAATATGTCGTGACGTTTTCATGTTAGTATTGTCTTATGAATGAGAGGATTCATCTTAGAAGAAAACTGCTCTGCTAAAATACAAATTTTCTAAATACTAATTTCCTCTACGAGTACTGTATACTTTTTCTACACTCAAAGTAAGTCATAAACTTACTTTGAGTGGCTTGACTTTACATAAAATATAATTATCTTTCACTTAAAAATCACTATTCAAGTTATTTATTCATTAATAGAATATCTATATATTTATTGTCGATATTAGATGAAATATGCAGCAGCAACCACCACCACCTTTTAGTTATAGCTATTCGCCAAACGTACCAGAAATTCTTCAGGGTCTTCAGTGTTCATTAGCGATAAGCACCTATCAGACGGGGAAAGTGGTTTTATTTTCTCCTAAGGACAATGATTCATTAATTCAATTACCTAGAAATTTTCCGAGACCAATGGGCATGGCTGTCAAAAGCAATACACTTGCCATTGCGCTCAAATCTGAAATAATTATAACAGCCAACGCACCAGGGCTTGCCAAAGACTATCCAGCCAATCCTGGAGTTTATGATTCCTTCTATGTGCCAAGAACAAGCTTCTATACCGGCACATTAGACTTGCATGACCTGGCATGGACAGATAAAGGATTGATTGCTGTCAATACCGCATTTTCATGTTTGTCGGCATTAAGTCATCAATTCAGTTTTGAGCCTATTTGGAAACCTTCATTTATCTCAAATCTAATTCCAGAAGATCGATGCCATTTAAATGGGATAGCTGTCAAAGATGGTGAAGCCAAATATGTGACAGCGCTGGGTACTGGAGATTCTGCCTTGAGCTGGAAAAAAGGAATGCTTAACTCAGGTGTGTTAATAGATATAACTACCAATGAAATAATACTTGAGAATCTACCAACACCACATTCGCCACGCTGGTATGATGATGGTCTATATATGTTGCTGTCAGCGACTGGCGAATTGATCAAGGTCGATGTTGAAAATAAAAAATACGAAGTGATTACTCAACTCAACGGCTTTTTACGAGGAATGGATCGCATCGGAGACTACTTGTTCATCGCCATGTCAAAATTAAGGCAGAGCAGCTCTTTGTTCAAAGAAGCACCTATCGCACAGAAATCAGTAAATTGTGGAGTGAGTGTAGTGTATCTTCCTACAGGAAAACAAGTGGGGTATATCAACTACAATACCACTGTCGATGAACTCTTCGAAGTGAAAGTACTGCCCAACACCATCCGCCCCAACATACTAAATTTGGAAAAGGGCATCCATGAAACTACTGTCGCAACAAAAGAAATGGTGTTTTGGCAAAGAGAGGCAGCGCCAGAAGATAAAGAAACTATTACACCTTGATACAAAAGAAACTAAATTGCCCTGTGGTATAGTAAGAAATAAATAGAATACACTATGAAAAATCTTCAATCATCCATTCTTCAAAAAAGAAAAGAAACTTATTTGAAGCTCCAAAATCGATTTTTAAAAAGCCTGAGTAAGGGCGATTTTCAAAACAAAAATGGAAGGTCGAAACATCATTGGATTGAAAAATTAAAAAAACTCGAACATCAATTAGGGCTGGCTTCCAATCTTAAATTAAAGCATTGGGCACTGGCATTTGCTTTGGGCTTTGTTGCGATAGCCGGAAATGCGCAGGAGAGACCAACGCAAGAAAAACGATTTGGAGCCTTCAAGCAAAATAAAGAAATAAGGAGCACTCAATCCGCAAGCAAGGATTCAAACTCATCAGCTAGGTCGCAGGCTGTGTCCATCTTTAGTGAGCAACCCGTATTAGGCGATGGGTTGCTAAGTGATAGAAGATATGTAGGTGATTTTGATGGAGACAGTGATTTGGATTTGATAATGTTTGCATATTATTCTGCTGCCAAAATGTTTGTGAATGACGGAGCAGGTGATATAAGAACACAGAACGAAATATGGACGCCTAGTTATGGTGTTGATCATATTTTGATGGGCGATTTTGACGGAGACGGTGATCTAGATTTTGTGGTTCTTGAAGAAAACAATTCAAATCAATCTCGTTTTAATTATTTGATAAATGATGGTAGCGGAAATTTCATCGCTACTAATTCGGCTTTTGGCCCTGAAAATAGATTCTTAGACAAAGGTGACTTCGATGGAGATGGTGACTTGGACATACTGACCAGAGAAGATATAGGTGGATATGTCTATGAGGCAAAAATATTGAGTAATAGTGGTACGGGCACCAGTTTTACGACTGGAACTGCCTTAGCTTTTTTACCTAATACTGACCTAATGCGCGTAGGTGATTTTACCGGTGATGCCTTCCTTGATATTACAATAATAGATCAAGACACTATAAAAGTGTATTTGAATGATCAATCCGGTGGTTTTACCGAGCCTTCAGTTGTAAAAACATTGATAACGGGCGCCAGCTATACTTATGTGAGACTTGGGGGAATAGCCGATACGGATGCTGATGGTGATATTGATGTTGTGGCATCAATTATTGACAATTTGTGGCATTTTGAAAATGATGGCACTGGTAGATTCACACAAACAACCATCGAACAAAATGTAGACGCAAATTTGCAAGTCAATTATGATAACGATTTCGTGATTTCTAACTTGGATGCCAACGGGGGGAGTGAAATAATAATCGGAAAAGACATTCAGAATATTTCATTGAATACTAACATTGATGAAAATATCCTTTGGATCAATGATGGTGCAAACGTGTTTACTGAGAGTTCCCAACTATTGAATTTTACAAATAACCCATCTGATGATGCTGAAGCTACCATTATCGATTTCGATGGTGATGGCGATAATGACATAGTCTTAGCCAGCTATATCGACATGGAATTATTTGCAAATGATGGCACAGCCAATTTCACGTCATTTGATGATCAGATAGTAGATGTAATCTATTCGCCAGATTTTGATTTATTGGATTTAGACGGAGACAGTGATTTAGATGTCATCATGTCCTACACCAATGGCACCTTGATCAATGACGGCACAGGTAATTTTTCGAAAGGACCAGAGATTTCAGTCACACATGGAACATATTATCTAACTACAGGGGACTATGACAACGATGGTGATAGCGATGTTATTTTCGCTGATGGTGATCTTGAGCATCAATTCCATGTATGGAACAACGATGGGACAGGAAACTTTACAGCAGGAAGTACTTTTGCAGCGGCAGATAGCGATGACCGAATACAAGGCATAGCTACTGGTGATATGAACGGTGATGGATTTGTAGATGTCGTAACCGTTACTTCTAATGATATTACGACTATTGATAACATCAACATTTGGACAAATAATGGAAGTGGTAGCTTTACAGAATCTAGTTCTCCCGCTACTAATAAAATTAGAGGTCTGGTACTTACAGATATTGATGGCGATAGCGATCTAGATGTAATTACAAGGGCTGAATTTAGTTATGTATCTGTAGGGCTTGCGAAATACACAAATACTGCTGGCTCATTGTCAGCCACAGGGCTAATTACTCCTGCCAACCCATCATTCGAATTTAATGAGAGTAGTTTTCAGGTGAAAGACATGGATAATGATGGGGATGCTGACATTGTGGTAATTGATCGTAATCCAATTCCGAGTGATGTCAATTTTTTTACAAATGACGGTACAGCTAACTTCACGGCCTCTATAATAGCTACTACCACAGCAGAATCTATTCCAATTCTTGAAGACTTTGATTTGGATGGAGATATTGATCTTTTTATTAATGGTGGTGAGTATAATGATCAATTCATTCAAAACGATGGTGCTGGTGCCTTTTCTGTTGTTGGGAGTCTAGATTCCAAAAGTTATGGAGCAGTAGCAGGTGATATTGATGGGGATGGGGATAAGGATCTGTTTACTCTACAGTACTATCAAGGCAATAGGTTCATAATCAACAACACCAATATGCCGGTAATAAGCATAGTAGCCGACTCGGCACAATTGGTAACTGTCTATGATGAAACCGGGGGAGATAGTTGGACGAATAATACCAATTGGAAAACTGGGGATGTATCTACATGGTTTGGAGTTACGGTAGCCAACAATCGAGTTACTTCTCTGGCACTGCCAAACAACAATATCACTGGAGCATTTACAGTTAATTCTGGGCTAGATTCATTAGCCACCCTCAATCTTTCTGGGAATTTATTAACCGGAATTCCTGATTTCTCTCTAGCAAATCATATTACGACCATAGATGTATCAAATAATCAACTTGAATTTGGTTCATTAGAAGCAAATGTAGGAGTTGCAGGAATCAATTATGCAAATCAAGGAACAATAGGTACGGCATCTACTCCTGCAGTCCTTGCTGGTGATGATTTCGTCTTATCTATCACTACTAGTGGTACTGCTAATAGTTACCAGTGGTTCAAAAATGGATCTCCAATAACTGGGGCAACCAATAATACGCATACATTAAGTGCGATAGATATTACTGATGTAGCTGACTATCATTGTGAAGTCAATAGCTCAATCGTGACTGGGCTAACACTTACAACGGAACTCACTTCTTTGTCCATTGAATCTGTTCTAGGGCTTGATTCAGTACAATTGGTGACGTTGTATGATGAAACAGGAGGCGACAGTTGGACGAATAATACCAATTGGAAGACAGGTGATGTATCCACCTGGTCAGGAGTTACCGTGACAAACGATCGTGTTTCATCTCTGATTTTAGCAAACAACAACCTTACTGGAGTCATTAGTGCTAAATCTAACTTAGATTCTCTGACCACTCTTGATTTATCAGGCAATTTACTAACTGAAATTCCTGATTTTACCACTAACAGTATTAGCACAATTGATGTATCCAATAATCAATTGGAATTTGGAACTTTGGAGGCGAATGCTGGAATTCCAGGGATTGACTACTCGAACCAAGCAACTATCGGAACAGCTTCATCGGCCGCAGCCCTAGCGGGCGATGACTTTGTGTTGTCAATAACTACAAGTGGAACTGCCAATAGTTATCAGTGGTTCAAAAATAGTTCGCCTATAACCGGAGCAATCACTAATACCCATACACTTAATGCGATAGACATTACTGATGAAGCTGATTATTATTGTGAAGTCACCAATTCCATTGTTACAGGATTGACGCTTACCACTGAAATAACTTCCTTGTCTATAGAGTCTGTTCTTGGTCTTGACTCGGCACAATTGGTCACTTTGTATGATGAAACAGGAGGAGATACCTGGACTGATAACACGAATTGGAAAACTGGAGATGTCTCTACATGGTTTGGGGTGACGGTGGTCAATGACCGCGTATCAACGGTAATATTGGAAAACAACAATCTTACAGGAGCCATATCTGTCGATACAGGATTAGACTCTTTGATTACGTTAGATGTATCAGGAAACTTGCTGACGGCTATTCCTGATTTGGCAGGAACGAGCATTACTACTCTTGACTTTTCTGAAAATCAACTCGAATTTGGATCATTAGAACCTAATGCAGCAATCCCTGGCATTGACTACTCGAATCAAGCAAATATTGGAAGTGCTTCTACTCCGGCAGCCCTAGCGGGCGATGATTTTGTGTTGTCAATAACTACAAGTGGTACTGCCAATAGTTATCAGTGGTTCAAAAATAGTTCGCCTATAACCGGAGCAATCAATAATACCCATACAGTTAGTACCATAGATATTACTGATGAAGCTGACTATCACTGTGAAGTCACCAATTCCATTGTTACAGGATTAACCCTTACCACTGAAATCACGACTTTGTCAATTCAATCAGTGCTTGAATTGGACTCGACACAATTGGTCACTCTGTATGATGAAACAGGAGGAGATACCTGGACTGATAACACCAATTGGAAAACTAGCGATGTTTCTACTTGGTTTGGAGTGACAGTCGTAAATGGCCGTGTATCAACTGTTCTTTTAGAAAATAACAATCTTGCAGGAGAAATTAGTGTTAATACAGCGCTAGATTCATTAGTGACTTTGGATGTTTCAGGCAACTTACTAACGGCCATTCCAGATTTATCAGGAACGACAATCAACACTCTTGATTTCTCCGATAATAAGCTTGAGTTTGGCTCATTAGAACCTAATGCAGCAATTCCAGGAATTGACTATTCAAATCAAGCCACCATCGGTATTGCTTCAACTGAAACTGTTTCCGCTAGAAGTGACTTCCCAGTATCAATAACTACAAGTGGTACTGCTAATCAATATCAATGGTTCAAGGACGATGCCATAATCACAGGAGCAATTAGTAGTGAATATAACATCACTTCTATTAACACTGCTGATATAGGGGATTATCATTGCGAAGTCACCAATACCATTGTAACAGGCTTAACACTCACTACTGAAGTAACCACAATCAAAGCACAGGCATCTATTTCAGGTACTATCTTCTTGGATGCCAACACAGCTCTTGACAATGGAGAAGTAATGTTATTAAGAATCACCAATACTGATGGGTACGATACCACTTCGGTGATTAATGTAGCGAATGACGGGACGTATACTCACCCGAATGCAGCTCTTGGACAATATATCACTTTGGCTCAAGCTGATCTGACAGCTTTTCCAGATCATCTGCCCACCTACTGGGGTGAAGAGATAAATTCTATTCTATGGGAAGAGGCAGGGATTATAACCCTAGACTCAACGACAGTAGGAGTAGACGTGATTCTAGAAGGAGTCCCAGATGAAAAACCAGCTGGTGAAGGTTTAATCTCGGGAATATTAGAAGAGGAAATTCCTGAAGGTGGTAGATTAGAAGCAAAAAGGAGAGTAGGAGGTGCAGGAGTTTCTGTGAGAAGAGGACGCAGATCTGGGAAAAGCGAAGACACTGATCTCGAATTGGTGGATTATGTATATACCAATGATGAAGGTGAATTCAAATTTGAAAACCTAGAAAATGATGTATACACTTTTAACGTACAATATCCTGGATACCCAATGGATACCGATTCCAATCTAGAAATCGATGTTAATCAAAGTCAACCTGAAGCTCAAGTAACTGCTATTGTGGCAGAAGGCGTGATCTCAGTAGCAATAGTAAATATCACCGCACTTGGGTCACTTCCTGACTATGTCAATGTTGAGTTATACCCCAACCCTACTGGAGAATTATTGTTCATTAACGAATTAAACACCCTCGGTAATAATTATACGGTTTCAATATTCAACTCAATTGGAAAAGAGGTCTTACAAGAAAATTATGATGTGGCTAAACACCAAGGAATAAATGTCGGTCATTTAGATGCTGGCGTTTACATCGTCCACTTAGAAAACCCCATGAAAAAAGATAGTATCTTAAAGACCTTTAGAGTCATCATAGAAAAATAGGGAAAGTGTGGAAAATAAATCGGTCATTGACTTCATTAAAACTCGCAGAGCTATTTATCCCAAAATGTTCTCAGGAGAGATTATTCCTGAGAAACAGATAGAAGAGCTGTTGGATGCTGCGCATTGGGCTCCATCTCACAAGCACACTGAGCCGTGGCAATTCGTGGTTTTTACTGGAGATGGATTAAAAAAATTGGCAAATTTTCAAGCAAAGCAATACAAACAAAAATCCCAAGAAGAAGCATCCTACTCTGAAGATAAATATCAAAAACTACTGACAAAGCCACTGATGTGTTCTCATGTGATAGCAGTAGCGGCTAAGCATTCGGGAATGGTTCCTCATCAAGAAGATATCTGTGCTGCATCCTGTGCTGTCCAAAATCTTTGGCTTACCGCTTCTGCAATCGGTCTTGGGTGCTATTGGAGTACTGGAGGAACTACCTTTTATCCGAAAGTGAATAGTTTCTTTGGATTGGAAGAAAAAGACACTTTACTGGGCTTTATCAATCTTGGAATAATGGATAAACCTTGGCCTAAAGGAAAGCGTGGAAATATGGAAGATAAAGTAACTTGGGTCACTAATAACAATTGATAGAGTTCAATTATTCGTAATTATTCGCATCTCTTTATGGACACGGTCACCTCTTTTAGCGTGCTTTTTAATTTTCTTGAAATTGACCTTTGCCTTATCTTTATCTCCTTCAAACCACTGGATCTTTCCAATATATAACAAAGAATATAAGTAATATCCAGACTCGTAAGCCGCGATATTTTCTGCAAACTCAATGGCCTTTAAATAGGCTTCTTTTGCCAATGGATGCTTTCTTCTCGAACCATAGATTTGTCCAAGAAAAAAACTTGCATAACGTCCACCATTACTTTCATAACCAACCTTTGCGCTATCTATATTAGAAAGTATATCTAATGACACTTTCTCACACTTAGTATATTTACCAGAAGTATAAAGCAACCTCGCATAGTATCGATGAAAGTATGCATTGTCTGGATACGTCTGATAAAGGTATTCACCTATTTGCAATGCTCCTGCACGATCATTTTCATAACTATTGAGAATACGCATCAAAAACACCTGTGCTTCTGTACGTGTGTAAAACGCAAACCTTGACACCTCCCGGAGCTGTTCTAGGCCAAGTTGTTTATCTCCTTTCGGAAAAAACATAAGTATAGGCTTTAAAAATGGGTAGTTCTCTGGTACCCAAACAGAAAAATAGTTATACAATCCATCGCCAAATAATAATTCTGGACTTAGATCGTGATTGCCCTTGCTTACCTCCAAATAGTTAAGTGATTGTTTTCCAACAGTCGCTGATTTTCGCCATTGTTTTCGCTCCTCAGTAGAATACAATCTCCCTTTGAATCCATAGGCAGCTGACAAAAAAAAGGCAGCCTCGATCTTCGTGGCTTCTTTTTTATAAAGCCGTTCACTGATCATAATGGTAGAATCCATATATGCCAAAAATTTCTTGTCATATTCCTTATTAGCGGTATTAGGCATGATTTTCCACCATTCACTCAACCCTAGTAGAAAATAGGGTAAAGGATGCCATTCATATCTTTCCTTAAGCCACTGAAACTTCTTTTCCGCTTTCTCAAACTTGAAATTATACATGTCATTGATAGCCTCAGTAGCTTCTACTTGCACTTGGATATCAGAAAGTAACATTCGTTGTTCTACCTGAGCTTTGACAGAATGTCCACAAATGCATAGTAGTAATGCAGCGGTCAAACTGAATACAATATTTTTCGATATGGTTAGCGGATACTTATTCACTTCAATGGTATCAAGAAACAAATCTAAATTATATATTTTTGATCGTATGTTATTCCGCATAAATATTAACAAGCTGTGAAAGGTTGATAACAGACGATTTACAACAATCATACCATGAGAGAGTTATACAAATCACTTCTGCAATACGATAAGAAATTACTATTTGTTCTATTATGCCTTTTGACATTCTTGTTATTACTCGCAAAGAAGACATTCATAGAAAGTGAGATAGCAGCATTTGAAGTATTAGAGCAAAAAGGAGAAATGGGATTATTTCACCTTTTGAATGGGCTACAATATATAGGCATCCCTCTGGTGTACGCATTCAAGTTTACCATCACGGCTTTTGTGATTTGGATTGGTTGTTTTATGTTTGGGTATAAGATCACTTATCCGCAGCTATGGGGAATCGTTCTAGTTGGGGAATTCGCATTTCTAATTCCTGAAGTGCTTAAACTTGCCTGGTTCTTCTTTTTCGTAGGCGATCCAGATTATTTCGATTTGAGTGCTTTTTATCCCTTCTCTGTACTTCAACTATATGACTATAACACTCTGCCAGACAAATGGATGTATCCACTCAAAGCACTTAATTTGTTTGAAGTTCTTTATTGGATAGCATTAGTCGCAGGAGTCCATTACACAGCAAATAAGCGAAAGAAGATTGCTTATTATATCGTGTTTAGTTCTTACGTGTTGATGTTCATATTTTGGCTGATATTCTGGGTCAGTATTTATAAGTAATCTACCTATATCTGATCCATAATTTTTTCAAGACCTATCCCTCTAGATGCTTTCAATAGGAAAAGGGTATTTACAAAATTCTGACTTTTAATATTATCCGCCAATTGTTCCGCACTTTCAAAGTGTTTCGCTGAAGGATAGGTTTCGAGAGCCTTTTCTATAAGTTTACCACAGAAATAAACTTGAGTAAAATTCTTTCCGCTAAGCTGCTCACCTAGAGACTTGTGTTCAGCATCAGTTTCTTCTCCCAATTCATACATATCTCCTAAGATCAACACCTTCTGATCCGCTTTCATTTGTGCTATGTTTTCTATGGCTACTTTCATAGAGCTAGGGTTCGCATTATACGCATCCAGAATATAAGTATTAGACCCCTTTTCAATTACTTGTGAACGATTATTATCTGGTTGATACTTAGATATGGCCTTATTGGCATTTGTCTCATCAACCTCAAAAGTATGTCCGATCGCCAGAGCAGTTGCTATATTTTCAAAATTGTATTGACCGATCATTAGTGTATCAGTCTCTTCTCCATTGTCAGTCCGATAGCTTATAAATGGAGACACCGCAACCAACTCACAGCGATAATTATCTTCAATATTTGGGTAAAATGAAGGGCTACTAAAACGCTTGCTCATATTCTTCAACACCTCATGATTTGAGTTAATCCATACATGCTTTTTATTTTGTATCAAGTAGTGATATAGTTCGCTTTTCCCTCGAATAATGTTCTCAAAGCCACCGAATTCTCCAATATGCGCCCGTCCAATGTTGGTGATCACTCCATGTGTAGGCTCCGCTATCTGACATAGCTCATTAATATCTCCCAGATGATTTGCACCCATTTCAATAATTGCAATTTCTACAGATCGATCAATAGATAACAAGGTTAATGGTACACCAATATGGTTATTGAAGTTTCCTATGGTTGCCCATACTTTATACTTTTCAGAAAGCACAGCATTGGTAAGTTCTTTAGTCGTTGTCTTTCCATTGCTACCAGTGATCGCTATAAATGGAATATCAAATTGTCTTCGATGATGATTTGCCAACTGTTGTAGTGCGGTGAGAGAATCATCCACTAATAAGCATCTATCATTTATTTGGTGTTGCGGATCATCAATGACTACATATTTTGCGCCCTTGTCCAGTGCTTCTTTTGCAAATGAATTGGCATTGAAATTAGGTCCCTTCAATGCGAAAAAGAGAACTCCATTAACAATTTTTCGGGTATCCGTACAAACTTCTACACACTCTAAATACTTTGAATATAAACTATCGATTGACATAATTTGACTACAATGGTGATACATAATAAATTGCCCCAAAGAACAGCAACAATTTAAGCATACATTTTGCTACTTTACACGTATAACAAATAGTATTTTTACCTACTAATTTTAGATGCGAAATTCTTTGATTCTTCTTTTTGTCCTTGGTGCCGTTTGCACGAGAGCTCAAATCACATTCAAGTACGATCAGTCAATCCCTATAAGTAAGAATGATGTGTCCTTGCCAATGCCTTGGGCAGGAGGCCTAAATGCCGCACAATACAATACAATAGATCTCAATCTAGACGGTATCGATGACTTAGTTCTATTCGATCGAACGTCTAATAAAATAAATACATTTCTCGCTGATAATGGAGAATACCTCTATTCTCCAGACTATGAATCATTTTTTCCTGAGGGAATGAGCAATTGGGTTATTCTGCGAGACTATGACTGCGATGGAAGGAAGGATATATTCACGAGCAGTTCTTTTGGAATGACGCTATATAGAAATACGAGTGAAAGTGACATCCTCACTTGGGAAATTGCCGCAGACCCTGTGACTACCTTAGGCACAGGGTCTATTCTCCCAATCAAAATCAATGGAAGTGATATCCCGGCTATAGAAGATATTGACGGTGATGGTGACTTAGATGTTCTGATGTTTGGATTCAATGGCGGGGGGCTACAATATCACCAAAATTTTAGCATGGAGAGAACCGGGGAATGCGGCCTGCCTGACTACGAGCGAATCACTACCTCTTGGGGGAAATTTTCAGAGTGTGGTTGCGGAATATTCGTATTTGATAAATTCGGCTGTAAACCAAGTGGAGGGAAACAGCTACATGTTGGAGGAAAAAGTTTAATGGCCTATGACATGGATGGTGATGGTGATATGGAAGTAGTGATTGGGGAAGAAGATTGCAATACTTTATATCTATTTGAGAATAAAGGAACACCTATTGATCCAATTATGGACAGTTTCACGAAATTCCCCAATAACACTGATCCTGCGGAGTTCATTTCCTTTCCGGCTGCCTACTTGGAGGACGTCACTTTCGATGGCATAAAAGATTTGATAGTAACCCCAAATCGCTCTTCAAATTCCACTTTTCTACCATCCGATTTCGAAAATTCAAATTGGCTTTATGGTAATAGCGGGACCAATCAAGTCCCCAACTTCCAGTTCAACAGTCGCAACTTTCTGCAATCATCAATGATCGATCAAGGGAATAACTCTTCCGTAGCACTCACGGATACCGATGGAGATGGAGACTTGGATATGATGGTCTCTTCCCATGGTGTCATCAGACCTTTTTCTGGATATAATAGTCACATCAATCTTTATGAAAACATAGGCACTAAAGCAGTTCCGTCATTTGTGTTACTGACCGAAGACTACCTCGATCTATCTTCTTTACAAATGAGCAATATGAAGCTTCAAATAGTAGACATGAATAGTGATGGCAAACTTGATGTAGTAGTAGCAGCAACGCTATCAGCAAGTAGCAATCACCTTGTCTTCTACTTTCTCAACAACAGTTCTTCTGGAATAGACATCACCAATCAACCTCCACAGATTATTACGCTTAACCCTAGAATATTATCTTTTGACAATCCCCTTTTTTATGATGTCAATGAAGATGGTCTTATCGACTTATTGATGGGGAAAAATAATGGGAACCTTTTCTACTACGAAAATACAGGAACTAAGGAACTTCCATTCTTTCCATTAGTCACAGAGAGCTTTTATGGAATAGGCCAAAGCTTTACTCAGCGAAATTTAATCCCAGTAATTGGAGATCTAGATGCTGATGGTAACATGGATCTTGTTACTACAGATGGCAATGGTACCCTTACTATTTATGATGATTTTGAGAACAACATGACGGCTCCACTTGAAGGGATTTCTAATAACTATTATAATACTTTGACCCAAGACATTGGCGCATTTAGCTTAGGCGTAGGGGCGCGGCCATCGATTGCTGACTTACGAAATTCTGGCACCCCTTTTATTATTTTGGGTACTGCCCAAGGAGGTATTCAAGTCTTAGGAAATGTCGAGTCTTTACCCCCTCAAAATGATAAGGGCGATTTATTAAGTCTATTTCCCAATCCAGGAAATATTTTTTCCAATGATGGAGTTATTCAAATAGCATCCAAAGAGCCTTTAGAAGTAAGTATAATCTCAATCCTAGGGCAAGAAGTCTTTCCTTCAACTCCCATCACTCCCTCAAAAAATCTTAGTCTTTCTATTGCCTCACTCCCGATTGGAATGTACTTAGTTATAGGAAAACGCAGTGGCAAGATCGTAGATCAAGTAAAGTTCATTGTGACCGATTGATCACCTTACATTGATGTCTGCAAGCGCGCTGACAAAGGCTTTTTCTATCTCTGATTTAGACTTATGCTCATTGTGAATAACCACCCAGTGGCCATCAACCATCGTTCCTAAACAATGCATACTGTCACTACTATAGATGATTGTTGACAAAACTGTGTCTAAAGAAGACGCTGCTATTAATGGTGCTTCAGCATCATAAATCACTGCATCTAGGGCTTCTCCAACTTTGAAATAGATAGTTTCGGAATTTCCCATCGCCTTTCTTCCGGCTATTAGAGATTGTCTAATAGCATATTTAGCACTATCACCTTCTTTATTGCTAGTATAAATATTCCGATGGTGTGTTGTTAGTCTTTGTCCATAATCCAATAGTCTGAGTTCTTCTAGTGGATTAAGTCCGACATGACTATCAGTACCTATCGACCATTTTCCACCCAGTTTTTGAAATTTATCCAGAGGAAATATTCCATCTCCAAGATTTCCTTCCGTTGAGGGACAAAGCACCACCTGTGCACCAATAGAAGCAATCCCTTCAACCTCTGAATCATCTAGATGTGTAGCATGAACAAGGTGGTAATTTTCATTAACCTCATTATTATCCAGTAGCCATTGAACCGGTCTTTTTCCTAGATATGATTTACAATCTTCGATTTCTTTGAGTTGCTCAGAGATATGAATATGTACTGGAAGATCCTTATCAACTTTCGTTAAGGAACTGATAATATCATCAGGTGCCACTGCGCGCAAAGAGTGTATTCCAAAACCATGGTTGGCATGAGGATATTTAACTACCATGTTTTTGGTAGCCTCTAGCAAACTATCATAGTCTGCTACTGTTGGCGAAATAAACCTGCGCTGATGGTGCTGTGCATCTATTCCAAACCCACCCATTTGATAGAACATAGGAACCAAGGTGATTTTAATCCCTGCGTTTTGAGCTGCCTTTACCAATCGCTCCCCCATTTCAGCCAGGTTTGGGTAAGGCTTACCGTCCTTACCATGGTGCAAATAGTGAAATTCAGCGACCTGCGTATATCCATGACGTACCATCTCAGCATATAGCATAGTGGCAATCGACTCTAGTTGATCAGGATCAATCGTCAGGGCCACTTTGTACATCGCCTCTCTCCAGCTCCAAAAATCATCCGCAACTGCGCCCACTTGATGTGTCTCTGCTATTCCTGCCATTGCATATTGGAATGCATGAGAGTGCGCGTTTTGAAAACCAGGAACAGCGTACCCTTCTACTTTTTCGTAGCTGGTATTGGCCTGTGGTTCTTTTGATAAATAGGTAATTACTCCTGTTTCATCCGTACTAACATATGCGGGCGATATCCAGCCTTCGCTTTGTAAAAGAGCTTTGAAATGGTAGTGGTTCATTTATTTATTGCTAAGTAAACTTGTGGACAGCTTGGATAACGTCTGGTTGAGAAGCTCTCGGACTTTATTTGCACGAGTTTCATCAAAGATCATTTCGGTATCATCCATGTACAATACCTTATTCATTTCTAACTGCAGGGCGTGCTGGTTTTCATAAGGTCTGCCAAATGTCCTAGTAATCTGCCCACCTTTAAATGGTGTGTTATGTCTGAGTTCAAAATCTCCAGCTGAAAGGCCTTCCAAAGCTAAGTTGATGAGCTGACTATCAGCCGAAGTCTCATCTACACTCCCCAAAATCATGTCTGGGAATCGTTCTGCACGAATAGTTGGGACATGCTGTCTTATCGAGTGCGCATCCCATAAAAGCACCTGTCCAAATTCTGCTTTTAGTCCGTCTAGTTGTTCCTGAATCTTATCATAATAGGGCTGATAATAAACTTCTACCCTTCTATCGACTTCTTTTTGATTAGGAATATTTTGTTCGTAAATGTCATTACCATGAAAGTCAGTAGTCGTACAAAGACCCGTGATAATCCTTCCGTCATTGTATAGTGGCTTACTTTCTGGATTTCTATTGAGATCAATCACCCATCGACTGTACTCTGCTGTGATCATCGTAATGCCCATCTCTGAGGCAAATGCATACAACTCATCTACAAACCAATCCGTATCATCAGGAGCCGCCATCATCGCAGGTACATAGTCGGCTTTCAATTCATCTGGGAATGCTGTGCCGCAATGAGGAACACTAAGTAATATCGGGACTTTTGCAGTGCTTGGTGCAATAATGTTATACGGAGTCATAATTGTTATTGATTATGCACAAAATTATACTTTTAGCAGTTTGGAAACAAAAACTAATCAATGACTGTTGTTTCAACTTGCTAAGATGTTTTTACACAATTGCCTATTTTTACACCTGATCAAAAAGATAACGTTATCAAAAAGTTTGACATACCCGCATATTATAAATCTTCCATTACTGGTAGGATTAAAGCCTCTAGGCAGATTCTTGACCCAAGGAAAAAAGACTTCGCTCCAACAGAACTTGACTTCGGTCCTGTCAAGTTCTACATCGCGAGACATTTCGGTTTTTGCTATGGTGTAGAAAATGCCATAGAGATCAGTTATAGGGCGATTGAAGAAAATCCTGATAAAAATGTTTATCTCCTTAGTGAGATGATTCACAATCAAGCAGTCAATGAGGACTTGGTTAGAAGAGGAATCAAATTCATCATGGATACTGATGGTACTCAGTTCATAGAATGGAGTGATTTACGAAAAGAAGATATCGTGATAATTCCTGCCTTTGGTACTACCCTCGAAATTGAGCAAAAACTAGAAAAAATCGGTATTGAGATACAAAAATACAACACAACTTGTCCATTCGTAGAGCGTGTATGGAAACGTAGCGAAAAACTAGGGCAATCGGGACATACGATCATCATCCATGGTAAAGAGACCCATGAAGAGACAAGAGCTACTTTTTCCCATAGTGACGCCAATGCTCCCTCCATTATCCTAAGCAATATCAAAGAAGCAAAGGAGCTTTCCAAATACATTAATGGTGATCAAACTCAGGGAGAATTTGAATCGCAGTTTGATGGTAGGTTTTCAACTGGATTTGATATTTCTAAGGATTTAGAAAAAGTGGGTGTGATTAATCAGACCACAATGCTCGCCACCGAGACACAAGAAATAGCTGACTTTATAAAAAACACGATTACTGGAAAATACGGTGAAGCTAATTATAAAAATCACTTCGCTGACACACGCGATACACTCTGCTATGCAACTAATGATAATCAAGATGCAACCTATCAGCTTTTAGAGCAAGATGCTGAATTGGCTATTGTGGTTGGTGGATACAACAGCTCTAACACCTCTCACATTGTGGAACTTTGTGAGCGTAAGTTTCCCACCTACTTTATCAACTCCGAAACGTGTATCAAGTCGTCAACCGAGATAGAACATTTCAATTATCCAGATAAGAAATTAGAAAACACTAACAATTTTCTCAGCAAGAAAGCTCCTTTGAAAATTGTACTGACTAGTGGTGCTTCGTGTCCCGATACATTAGTTGATGCCGTTATGCTGAAGTTATTGAGCTATTTTAAAGGTGCCACAGAGTTGAAAGACGTATTACAAAAATTTGAATAATCATGAGAAGACTCACCCTAGTTCTGTTAATTATCTCTTGCCAAGGATTCCTGTATGCGCAACAGAATGATCTGGTAATAATCAAAGCGAACATCACAGCTTTTTCAAATGCTCTAATGACAGGAGATACTCTTGCCATCAATAACGCCTATACATCAGATGGTAAAATTCTGCCAAATGGAACCCCAATATTAGAAGGAAATTCTCTCAAAGAATACTGGAATGAAGGTGTCAGAAATGGTCAAACCTATTATCATCATAAGGTAACACCAGAGGAAATCAAAATCCTCGGTGACCACGCATATGACTATGGATACTATGAAGGTGAAAGTGGTAGTGAAGGGAATAGATCCAAATGGAAAGGCAAGTATGTAATCATTTGGCGAAAATTAAAAGGTGATTGGAAAATCTATTTAGACATTTGGAATAGAGTACCCTTAGTCAAATAATACTATGAGTAATAACACCCCCTCTTTTGACAAAAAGAAAATGAATGCCGTAAAAACGGCTCCGAATGGAGTAGTGAATCTCGAAACGATCTTTCATTTCAAGGAAGTTGATGAAGTCATCACTGCAGAATACTCTGGAGGAAGAATCAAACACGGTTATCTTGTTGGAAAGGTCATCGAAGGAAAGTTGGCCTTCCAATATTCTCAGCTCCAAGATGATGGAGAAAAGGATAGCGGACATTCTGTATGTGATATTATAGTACTTCCTGATGGTAGAATCCAGCTTGTCGAACACTTCGTCTGGTCAGAAGGAACAGGTACCAATATCATTGAAGAGATATCATAAACTCCTGTTTGACTTGTATCTACAGAATTAATTTATGACTTTTAAACTCACATAAGCCATCTCGGCTTGATTGATTTCACGAATATGAATACCATAGCTTAATTCGACTTGTAAATTACACCCTGTAATTTCTTGTCTTTCCCTCAAAATTGACCGCACTTGTTAAGTGTCGCGGTTTGGTATATTTCTAAAATCTCAATCATATACAATGTATAAATCTATACGAAAATATTTTCAATACTTCTTAACGGCAATCAAAGGCACCGAAAAGAACTTTACGACCGGTAATATCAATAAAGCGATTTTCATGCTTTCCATCCCCATGATATTGGAGATGATCATGGAGTCCATTTTCGCGGTGGTTGATATCTACTTTGTTAGTAAGATAAGCATAAACGCAATCGCGACAGTTGCCCTCACAGAGTCTGTAATAATGATTATTTATGCGGTAGCCATGGGGCTAAGTATGGCGGCTACGGCTCTAATATCACGGAGAATTGGTGAGAAGAAACCTGAAGAAGCCTCAAAAGCCGCTATTCAAGCAATCATTCTTGCAGGAGGCATCGCGGTTATATTTTCCATCGTTGGAATAATTTTCCCTAGAGAAATTCTCTCACTCATGGGCGGAGATACTGACCTCATCAATGAGGGGTATCGCTACACGATGATCATGATCGGAGGAAATTTATCGGTGATGCTTCTATTTGTCATCAATGCCATATTTAGAGGAGCTGGCGATGCTTCTATATCTATGCGTTCGTTAATTTTGGCCAACTCTATCAATATTGTTTTAGATCCCCTATTCATATTTGGCCTAGGTCAATGGGATGGGTTTGGCATAGAAGGTGCGGCTATCGCAACGACTACAGGCCGAAGTATTGGTGTTATATTCCAGCTCTATGTATTATTCAAGGGTAGCTCAGTTATCAAAGTTGCCCTGAAGAATTTCGTGTTACGATTAGATGTTGTTGTAAGCTTGATCAAAGTCTCCTTAGGGGGCATTGGGCAAATGATGATCGGAACATTGAGCTGGTTATTCTTGGTAAGAATAAGTGCTGAATTTGGCCCTGATGTTCTCGCTGGATACGCCATTGCATTCCGTATAATCATGTTTACGATCCTTCCATCTTGGGGTCTGGCTACAGCCGCTGCAACACTGGTAGGACAAAACTTAGGCGCTGGTCAACCAGATCGAGCAGAGAAGTCCGTTTGGCAAAGTGCCTTTTTCAATGTGATTTTCTTGGGTATTGTCGCAGTTGTATTCTTTCTATTTGCAGAACATTTTGTCGGGCTTTTCTCTCAAGAACCTGGAGTAGTAGAAGTTGGTGCCATTGCCCTGAGGTATATCAGCTTTGGCTATGTGTTTTTCGCCTATGGAATGGTCATCGGACAATCATTCAATGGAGCTGGGGATACGAAGACGCCAACTATTATGAATTTCTTCTGTTTCTGGATGTTTGAAGTTCCTTTAGCCTACATATTGGCCATGAACTTAGGATTCGGGCCAAAAGGAATTTTTGCAGCGATCGCCATAGCATCTTCATTATGGGCGATAGTAAGTATAATTATTTTCCGTAAAGGGAAGTGGAAAACTGTAAAGATTTAGTGGTTTATGCTAAACCGCTTTTTAATGAAAAGGAGAAATTATATATTTACAATGTAAATCTAAAACAGACATCATGGAATCAATATTCTTAGTAGCCTTCTTATTTATCCTTGCAATAATTTCACCATTTGTTTTTCCTAATAAAATGGTAAGTGACAATGAGCATGACGTAAAACACTAAGGCTTAATACAATCAATTATCAAAGGAGTGCTTCGCACTCCTTTTTTTATGCCCAATATTTCTCCTAACTCAATATACTCGCGATATCCTCTTGCGAGAGCTTCTTCATAAAGCTTTCCTCAGTAGAGATCAAATCTGTCGCAAGTTTCAACTTATGTTGTTGCAGTGCCATGATTTTTTCCTCTACCGTATTCTTAGTGATAAATCGATAAGTAAACACTTGGTTTTTTTGCCCAATGCGATGTGCTCTGTCAACAGCTTGAGCTTCCGTGGCAGGATTCCACCAAGGATCAAGGATAAAGACATAATCAGCCTTAGTAAGATTAAGCCCGAGCCCCCCAGCTTTTAATGAGATCAAAAAGAGCTGTAATTCAGGATTGTTCTGAAAATTTTCTACTTGCTCTTGGCGATTGGTAGTTGACCCATCCAAATAGGCATAGTCAATCTCCTTCTCTTTCAACTGCTTTTGGAATAGGTTGAGGTGCTTCACAAACTGGCTAAACACCAATATTTTGTGTCCTTCTTGGATCGCCTTATCAAGCATGTGAAATACATCACGCATTTTACCTGATTCCCCCGTATATTCTTGATCGACCATCTTAGGGTGATTCGCGATTTGCCGCAATTTAGTCAACCCTTGAAGCAACATCATCTGAGATTTACCCAGTCCATTTTTAGTAATGTGATTGAGGATATTACTGCGATAGTATTCCTTTACTTCATCGTACTCTTTTTGTTGATCCTCAGTCATGATACTATAGTGAGTATTCTCAACTTTTTCTGGAAGATCAGTAGCCACTTGTGACTTATGCCTTCTTAAAAGAAATGGCTTGATCATGGAAAACAGTTTCTTTGTTTTCGTTTCATCACCTTTCTTTTCAATCGGTATTTGGAAGTTCTTCTTAAAATATGCTTGAGTACCCAAGAGACCATCATTAATAAATGACATCTGCGACCAAAGATCCATCGTACTATTCTCCAAAGGCGTACCCGACAGAATAAGTCTAAATCTAGAATTGAGTTCCTTCATTGCTTTAGACGTGTGAGATGATGGGTTTTTGATGGCCTGAGATTCATCTAGAATCACATAGTGGAAATAATACTTTTGTAGAAGTTCATTATCTATTCGAGCGATGCCATAGGAGGTGATCACAATGTCATACTTGGCAAATCGCTCAATATTTTTATTACGCTGTGTTCCTGTATAAACCAATACTTTAAGGTCTGGCGTGAATTTTTTCGCCTCCATCTCCCAGTTGTATACCAGCGATGTTGGCATGATCAACAAGGATGCCCCTTCATGTCCTTGTTCCTTCTGGGACTGTAAGAATGCCAATGTCTGTACAGTTTTTCCAAGACCCATATCATCTGCCAAACATCCGCCAAAATTGTACTGGTTTAGAAAATGTAACCAGTTATACCCTGCTTTTTGGTAGGGGCGCAACTCTCCTTTGAAAGTCTTTGGCTGAGCAATATCGTCTATTTGTTCGAAGTCTTTAAGTTTATCCAATTTATGACTCATCGTCACTTTGGCAAGGTTCCCATCTTGGAGTCCCTGCACCAAAGCTAAGTGGTGCTTCTTGAGCGTGTGTAAATCTCCATCTTCACTCATGAAGGCAAACAAATCGCTATACTCAACAAACCAGCTTTCTGGTATTACTGCATATTCACCATTTGGTAATTTGAATTCACTGACCTTCTTCAAGATATACTTTCTCAAGTCTTTGAAAGGGATGTCATAGTCGCCAAATTTGATAATCGCGTTAATATCAAACCAGTCTATGCCTTCATTAACCCTGATATCAATAGTAGGAGTTCCTACAAAGTATTTTTTACCATTAATGGTCTTTTGTGAGAATACAACTCCCTCCTCCTCATATTGCTCCTTGTACCTATTGAGCCAATCGAATGCCACTGACTTAGGCAGCGTAGCCTTTGCGTTTTTGAAGGTTAGCCCAGAATCATGAAATTTCTTAACTACGCCCCTCTCTTCATCCAACATCCTATTCACGCGGTGAAAGATATAATTATCTTCGTTCTTCTCAACCGTGACACTCACCGGTGCTACATGATCTGCTTTAAATAAGAAATCACCATACTGATAGGACAAGTCAAAGAGAATTTTACCCTCCTCGTCAGATTCTTGATTACTATTATCAAACAAAGAAAGACTTGTGGCCTTATTGTGATGAAGCTCTGAAAAAGTAATTGCAGGAATAGGGTCTAAGGATTGCGTATTGATCTCGAACCCTTTGGCATAAACATCAAAAGATGCCACCAAAGGAGCCACAAACTTGGTGTAATAAGTCTCCTCTACACTTTTGGGAATAACAATGAATTTTTTATTGAGAAAGGGCTTGAGTTTATTACCATCTACCTCTTTTTCAAAATGATACAGTTGACAACCTATGACAATCCACGCTGGGTCGTTACAAATGATATAGGCTCCCTTGTATTGAAAATCTACCTTTACACCACAATGTTTGATCGTAGGAAAGTAATGTGTGTTTTCTTCGTTTTTTCTAAAATGAAAGAGGATAGTAGCCTTTTCATCTAGTACTTTAATTTCTTTTGAAGCAGGTTCGCCATCATTACCCATTTCAAAAAGTCGTTTCCCCTTAATAAAAGAAAGAATCTTAGATCGCCTGTTTCCAATATATCGTTCAATTTCATCTTGAATAAGCTTATTACCCTTTTCCTTGTCATATATTTTGAGAAAGAAGTCTTCTGGCTTAATCGCCTTTTTACTGAATTTTTTAGTAACCGCATCTTGTTGAATAGCATCCATTAATGCGATGAGCTCATAGTCCTCTTCATTCATCTCCTCTCCGAACTCACTTGCGTTTTTAGATGAAATATTCTGATGTTGGAAAGTCAGCCTACCTTTATCATCTAATTGAACCACGAATGATTCAAATAAATACCCAAGATATTGATGCTGATAAAGCGAATATATGATTTCGAAGGGCTGTTTGGCAGAAACTTTCAACGGAGATAGCTGTGTTAATATTTATTAATAATTATGACGGACTAGTCGGGTGTTCAAGTACCCAAAAAGACCAACTCTTGCATATTTTTTGTTTATGCAGAATCGAAAAATAAGGATTTTTCAACAGATTATAACCGTGAAGAATGAAATATTTGAGGATCACAAATCAATAGCCTTCCCAAATCGAACAGCAATAACTGCTGGTCGATAGGAAACCACGAATGTTATTGCAATAATCGTCAGCCCTGTAATTACGAAATCCATCAACTGCATATCAACTGGATAGCTTGACATGACTGTACTTGCAGTCCCCATGCTCACTAACCCAAAGGTTTGTTGCAGCCAGCATACCAGTACACCAATACTTATACCAAAGAGCGCTCCCCCGATAGCAATAATGGCTCCTTCGAACATAAAAATCTTTCTAACAAGATCATCCTTAGCACCCATAGCGTACAATACCGAAATATCTTTTTTCTTGTCAATAGCCAACATTGACAGTGAAAAGAAAATATTGATAGACCCAACCAAAAGAATAAAAGCTACGGCAATAAACACAAATAGCTTTTCAAGTTTTAAAAGCTTATAAAGATCTGCCTGTTGCTCCAATCTGTCCAAGACGGTAAAAGAGTCTCCTAACTGCGTACGGAGGTTGTCTATGACCGTTCTAAGTTGCGCCTTATCTGAAATTTTAACTTCTACTGAAGTTCTTTTATTACCGTAGTTGAGTAGTTCTTTGGCAAAGCTCAATGGGACTATTATATAGTTCTCATCATACGTCTGCTCTATGGCAAAAATACTTCCTGGAAGGATGTTTTGTTTGCGATATATCTTGTTGATATCTATCGATCCAGCTTTAGGCTCTTTGATGTAATGCACTTGTAGTGCAAAGATATTTTCTCCTGGTATAATCGATAGGGCATATTGTATTCCTCGACCAATGATGGCATAGTTAATATCATGTTGTTGGAGTTTCAACTCACCTGATACTATCGCATTATCAATGCGATGTTGGTCAAGGAAGTTTTCACTAACACCCTTCATTGTCACTACTTTATCCGCATCTCTGTACTTAACGTATACATAATCTTCGATGACTTCCGTGACTATTCCCACCCCATCCACTGCTTCGATCGTAGCCAGCAATTCTGGCGTCACCTGAAATGACTTGCCTAAAGTTGACTCAATCTTCACCTCGGGATCAAAATTTGAGTAGAGGGACTGAAGTAATGTCTCAAGTCCATTGAATACTGACAATACAATAACCAAAGCAGCGGTGCATACTGCCACCCCAATCATCGAGATAATAGAGATTACACTAATAAAGTTGCGCTTTTTTTTTGACCAAAAATATCGTCTAGCTATGAAAAGAGGGAGATTCAATTACCGTATATTATTAACATGCTGGAAAGGTTGAGTTCCTATTTACCATCTTTGGAAGGAATATCTAAGTCTCCTATAATTTTATCAATTCTTGAAGCATTCTCAGGAATATCATCTATATAAAATAACAAGTTTGGAACGATTCTTACCTGCTTTCCAATCTTATTGCCTAAAGCTTTTCTTATTTCACTTTTCCTGTCATTAATTTTTTCAAGTAATGCTTCCCGATCTTTAATCATCAACATGCTCAAATAAACTTTGGCAATTGATAAATCAGGAGACATCATTACATCAGAGATCGTAATAAAAGCTCCTTCCAATATTCCTCGTTTATCTTGTTGTAAGATTTCACTAAGGTCTTTTAGGATTAGTCTTGCGAATTTCTGTTGTCTTTTACTTTCGTTCATAGTGCAAATATCCATTACTATTGACAAGATTGCCAATCCCAGCACATAAACTTATTAGATTTCTTTACAATATCGAGATATATCAAGTACTTTCGGGCGTTGATAATCACCTAAACAATCCTTCTATTGCTACGCTTTTTTAAGGTCAACGATCCTTATCGACTACTGTTTTTGTTGGCTCTTTTAATTTTATTCAGACTACCATTCTATTGGAACGGTATAGAAGTGTTACTCCCAGACCTACATCACATGTTAATCGGGGAACGGCTTGCTAATGGTAACATTCTCTATAAAGACCTTTGGGTGAACATAGGGCCATTATCTGCTGGGTTCTTCTCGATTATGCATTGGTTGTTTGGTAAATCAATCATTGCATACCATGTTGTTGGATTTATGCTTATGTTTTTCCAAGCTATCCTTTTCAATAGACTGGCCTTAAATAACAAAATCTACACAGAAAATAACTACGTGCCAGCAGTGGTCTATACCATTCTGATGTCTGTGTCTATGGACATGTTCGCTGTAAGTCCAGTCATGCTCTCAATTACCTTCATTTTATTGGCACTGAATAATATCTTTGGGCAAGTCGAGTTTCGTGTGAAAAGAGATGAAAAAATATTGAATATCGGCATATATCTTGGATTAGCTGCGCTTTTCTATTTTCCTTCGATCGCATTTGGTCTAATCAGTATACTTGGATTAGCCTTATTCTCAGCGACCATTTTAAGACGATACTTTTTAATATTTTTCGGAATTGTCTTACCATTTTTATTGACAGGAGTTTATTATTTTTTGATGGACAACACTGCTGATTCACTTGGTGTCTTTTGGAGTTCGTGGTTTGAAAACTCCACCTCATATTTAGGAATAAATGCATTAATCCTACTATCTATTGTCCCTACAATCTATTTATTGTTATCTATAGTAAAAGTTCTACAAGGCTCAAGGTTCTCTAACTATCAAGCTCGAATTGCACAAATGATGCTAATTTGGATACTGATGTCTTTGTTCTTATTGATTCGCTCCAAATCTGGAATGGTTGACCTAATCATTTTTGTGCCTCCGGTAGCTTATTTCATTACACATCAATTTATACTCTCTAAAAGAAAATTTTGGTCGGGGTTTGGGTTTAATCTCTTTCCCGTTTTGATTATTGGTATAAGCTACTTGGCCCATTTTGGAGATAATATTATTTCCCGTCAAGCAAATTATAAGAGTTTGTCAATCAAAGAATCCAGGTATGACAACTTGTTATTTGGACAAAAAGCATGGATAGTCAGTGGTGATCTTAATTTATACAAACAGAGTACACTGGCTTCCAAGTTTTATAGCTGGGAAACGTATAATGACTTACTCTTGAATGAACAAGACAACTTCATCCAGACTTCAGAAGTGTATAAAGATTTGATTCAAAACACACCGGATATTATCGTTGATCAATACAGTGTATTACCTGATTTCTTTCTAAGAATGCCCACTATAGATACGCAATATGAACTTCTTGAAAAAGGAGTGTATTTGCGAAAAGGTTATAAGATTAAGACAAACTAGCAACTAATCTTATCGACTCTTCTTCCATGTCTTCCTCCTTCGAAGTCCGTAGAAACAAAAGTGCTTACCATATCTTTCGCTAGTTCGAAATCAACAAATCTAGCAGGGATGCAAATCACGTTGGCATTATTGTGCTGTTTAGATAATGCTGCCAATTCTGTGTTCCAACAAAGTGCCGCTCTAACACCTGCGTGTTTATTGGCTGTCATAGCTACTCCATTGCCACTACCACAGATAAGGATGCCCAGATCAGACTCTTTATGCTCAACAGCACTTGCCAGAGGATGAGCAAAGTCCGGATAATCCACTGAGTCTTCAGTAATAGGACCAAAATCTTTGGTCACATGTCCTTGACTAGTTAGCAATTCAATCAATTTTGCTTTATATTCTACTCCGGCATGATCGCCACCCAATGCTATTTTCATGTTATTAAGGTTTTAATTGCTGTGTTTTGCTTCTGCCTTAGCTTTTCCTCTCCATACAGATGCTGATATCAAAATACTAAATTGGTACAGTCCAAACAATGGAAATGCTATCAGCACTTGACTCATCGGATCTGGCGGTGTCAGTATTGCTCCCATAAATAGTATAACTACGATGGCATGCTTGCGGTATTGCTTCATAAGTTGAGGAGTAACCACACCAACTTTTGACAAGAAATAAACCACCATCGGTAGTTGAAATAAAAGCCCACTTCCAAGCACCAAAGTAGTCACAGTTGAGACATACGAGGTAATATCAAATTCATTCATGACCATAGCGCTTACCTGGTAGTTAGCCAGAAAGTTAACCGCTAATGGAGTCATGATAAAATATCCGAAACTAACACCAATCGAAAATAAGAGCGTAACGAAAAATACAGCTCCTTTAGAAATTTTTTGCTCACTGGTATGTAATCCAGGGCCTATGAATCTCCATATTTCCCAAAAGATATATGGAAAAGCCACGATTATTCCAATTGCAAATGAAGACATCAAGTGCATCGTAAACTGACCAGTCATTGTTCTACTTTGAATTAAGAAAGGAATCTCCTCGATGCACAAAGACTCAGAGTTAATCAACAACCCCAACTCACAAAGCATCCTGAATGTCCAAAACTCAGGTTTGGCAGGGCCAAGGATTAAGGTGTCAAAAACAAATCCTTTTGATAAAAATGCGACTACGGCAAAGATCATTACTGCCCCTACTGCTCGCACAAGATGCCAGCGCAACTCCTCGAGATGATCGAGGAATGACATCTCTTTTTCGCTATGTTCGCCTATTTGATCCACTAGTTATTTGTATAAGGGAAATTCCTTCATCCATTCATTAACTTGACCTTTCACTTCGCTGATCTTAGCTTCGTTTTCAGGGTTGGTCAGAACTTGATCAATAAGATCGACAATCTTGGTCATATCTGATTCTTTCATTCCACGTGTTGTCATAGCCGCAGTCCCAACTCGCATTCCAGAAGTTACAAATGGTGATTGCGTATCAAATGGCACCATGTTTTTGTTGATCGTGATGTCTGCTTTCACCAAAGTATTTTCAGCGACTTTCCCTGTGATGCTTTTTGATCGAAGATCGATCAACATCATATGATTATCAGTTCCGCCTGATATTACTTTATATCCCTTGTCTACAAACGCAGTTGACATCGCTTGTGCATTCTTAGTCACCTGCACTGTATAGTCTAAGTACTCATCACTTAGCGCTTCAGCAAATGCTACTGCTTTTCCTGCGATAACATGCTCTAGTGGTCCTCCTTGTGTTCCTGGGAATACACCAGAATCCAATAAGGCAGATATTTTCCTCAACTCACCCTTAGGGTTTTTGATTCCAAATGGGTTTTCGAAATTCTCCCCAACCATGATCATACCACCTCTAGGCCCTCTAAGTGTTTTGTGCGTAGTAGTCGTTATAATATGACAATGCTCCATTGGATCATTTAGCAATCCTCGCGCGATAAGTCCAGATGGATGTGAGATGTCTGCTAATAATAGTGCCCCAACCTCATCAGCAGCTTCTCTCAAAGCAGCATAGTCCCAATCACGACTATATGCCGATGCTCCACATATGATCAACTTTGGTTTTTCTTTCTTTGCAATGTCTATCACCTTTTCAAAATCAATCAAACCCGTCTCTTCTTCTACTCCGTAGAATGAAGGTTCGTAAAGTTTACCTGAAAAATTGACAGATGATCCATGAGTCAAGTGTCCTCCGTGTGAAAGATCAAATCCTAAGATTTTATCTCCCGCATTGAGCACTGCTAGCATTACTGCTGCATTAGCTTGAGCTCCTGAGTGTGGCTGTACATTGGCCCAACTCGCACCAAATAATTCTTTCGCGCGATCTATTGCCAACTGCTCTATCTCATCGACCACTTCACAACCACCATAATATCTTTTTCTAGGTAGGCCTTCTGCATATTTGTTGGTCAAGACTGACCCTGCAGCTTCCATGACTTGCTTAGAAGTAAAATTCTCAGAAGCAATTAACTCTATGCCTGATTCTTGGCGATGAGCTTCTCTGTCTATTAGATCAAAAATTTGTTGGTCGCGTTCCATGATAAAGTGGTTATTTTATATGCGCCAAAAATACGCCAAGCCTATTAGATTACCAACTGTACTTTGCTCACAATTTTCAGTAGATCAAACTATTGATTTATTATATTTATGAAACACGTTTTTGGTAGGCCTACATTGATTGATTATAGGTAGATCAACTATCATAAAATGTTCACTCAAAACTCATCTCTAATGAAAGGTCTTCTGCTAACACTCACATTCCTAATTCCTTTAGTTCTTATCGGTCAGACGAACCTTGAAACCAGATTTGAAAAATCTGGAGGACTAGAAACAGGTACTTATGCTGAAGTCATCAAGTACTATGAACAGCTAGGTCAGGATTTTCCAGAAGTCAATGTGCAGACTATTGGCCAGACTGATAGTGGACATCCACTACACCTGATTACTGTTTCGACAGATAAAACCTTCGCCTTCAGCAAGGCGCACCAAAGCGGCAAGGCTGTCATTCTAATCAACAATGGAATTCACCCTGGAGAACCTGACGGGATAGATGCAAGTATGATGCTCGTGAGGGATTATCTTACAGACAGCGAAAAGAGACCTTTGTTGGACAATATTGTCCTTGCCATTATCCCAATATATAACATTGGAGGAGCGCTCAATCGCAATAGTAATAGTCGAACCAATCAAATTGGTCCTAAAGAATATGGGTTTAGAGGAAATGCGAAAAACTACGACCTCAATCGTGACTTCATCAAGATGGATTCAAAAAACGCATTTGCCTTCGCAGAAATAAATCATTTGGTCAAACCTGATATCATTATTGATACACATGTCAGCAATGGTGCTGATTATCAATACAACATCACACATCTAGCCACCCAGCCTGATAAGTTGGGAGGAGACCTTGGGAGCTATCTGAAAAATGAGATGATACCCAAACTTGAAGGAGGTATGTATGAATTGGGAGAACAAATTGTGCCATTTGTCAATGTATACAACAAATCCCCAGATATTGATGGCTATGTGCAATTCATGGACAGCCCCAGATATTCGTCTGGTTATACAGCTTTGTTTCAAAGTTTGGGATTCACTATCGAAACGCACATGTTGAAACCTTTTGATAGCCGTGTCAAAGCCACTTATAAGTTTATCCAAACCATCATGAAAATCATGTCAACTGATATAGATAAGATCAAACAGATGAGGTCTACTTTGAGCAACACCAACTTAGCTGGACAGCGCCACCCTGTTGGATGGAGAATGGATCGATCATCATCCAGAATGCTCAACTTCAAAGGTTATGAAGCAGAAACCATCAAGAGCAGTGTGACAGGTCTTGATCGCCTATTTTACAATCGAGAAAAACCATACAACAAACAAATTCCCTATTACAATCATTATGTACCTTGGAAATCCATTGTTGCCCCTGCTTATTATGTAGTTCCTAAGGCTTGGAGTGAGGTGATTGATCGTCTACAGATTAATCAAGTTATCATGAAGCCTGTGGAAGCGGATTCTACAATTTCAGTTCAAGCTTATCGAATAAAGAAATACAACTCTTCGAGTAATCCGTACGAAGGACATTACCAACACTCTGGTGCAGAAGTTGAACGATTTGATAAGGCGATTACGTTGACGAAGGGAGATTTCATAATAGCAGTAAATCAACCTAATGGAAGATTTTTGGTTGAAGTGTTGGAGCCACAAGCAGTTGACTCTTATTTTAATTGGAATTTCTTCGATACTATCCTTCAACAGAAAGAATACTTCTCTCCGTATGTTTTTGAGGACATTGCTGCTAAGCTACTCAAGGAGAATAAGGAGCTTAGAGATGAGTTTAACGCTAAGAAGAAAATTAATCCAGAGTTTGCTAAAAACTCCTATTCTCAGTTGGACTTTATTTATAAGCGATCTCCTCATTATGAAGACAAGCACATGGTGTATCCTATTTATAGAATCATGAAGTGATCGTTATAATCCATTCATGTTGAATCACAAATCTCCAACACACTGCCTTTAGTAGAAACGCATTCAACGAGTCAGTTTTAGGAGTACTCCTAACTTTCTATTATCTAACGAATCGAACTTGAAGAAAGGCAACTTAAAGAAAGAGGAATTGGAGGAGAACATTGCTTTGCAACTTTCCAGTAAGTACATTAATTATTCACTCCTTAAAGACTTAACTGGATTCGCGATAGCAGCTTTGATAGACTGAAAGCTAACAGTAACCCAGGAGATCAATAGTGCTATCACCCCCGATAAGAGCAATGTTGATATACTTAGCTCAACGCGATATGCAAACCCGCTTAACCAAGCATCCATAGCTATCCAAGCTACCGGTAATGCTATGAGCAAGGAAACTAAAACAAGTTTTGTAAAGTCTTTTGAAAGCAATAAGGCTACACCTAATATAGTGGCGCCCATTACTTTTCTCACCCCGATCTCTTTGGTACGAAGACCAGCCATGTATGCTGCAAGACCAAATAGACCAACACAGGCAATAATAATGGCTAAAGTCGCGAATAACCCAAAGACTTTACCCGAATTGGATTCTGTCTTATACTGCTCGGTCAATTCTTGATCTAGAAAGCTATACTTAAATGGTTCTTGAGGAGCAAACTCCTTCCATAAACCCTCTACTTCTGCAATTGTTGCGATCATATCATCAGAAACACGAATCGATATAAAAGGAGCATTAGGAACGTTGTTCTCTGTACTCATCATTACAAAAGGGCTAATCAAATCTTTCAAGGACATATAATGAAAGTTTTTCACTACACCTATTATTTCAAATTCTCTTACCAAAAGTGAGTCTGCAAACGGCTGAGAATTAGTAAGTCTCATCCCTATAGGATCCTTCGCCCCAAGTAAAATTGCCGTTTGTTCATTGATGACTACTGACAATGAATCATTAAAGTCTTCGGAGAAATTTCGTCCAGAAACCAACTCAAACTCCATCACTTCTGCATAGTAGTCATCGATTTGCGTCCCATTGACAGTGAGTACCTCCGAAGCCCCTTGAGAAGTGAATTGAATTCCAAAATACTGATTGACCGGAAGAGTTGCCGATCCCCCCACAGCTTCGATATTGGATATCTCACGAAGCTCATTCATAAATGCTTCCTGTTGTGTTTTCAATATACCAGCACGCTCTACCACCAAAACGCGGTCCTTATTGAATCCCAAATCTTTATTCTTAATGTAATTCATCTGATCGTTGACCGTCAATGTACCTGCGATAAGTATGATGGAAATAGCGAACTGAAAAATAACCAAACCATTTCTAAGCCAAGAGGAGCTTTTGCTGGTCTGTAACTTTCCTTTCAAAACCACAGCCGGATTAAAAGAAGATAAAAAGAACGCAGGGTAGCTCCCAGCAAGTAGCCCTACAATAATCGCGAATACAAGAATTATCGGTATTGTAATGGAATTTAGGACTACTAGCTCAAGTGATTTATCGGCAATAATATTGAAATTAGGTAAAGTAAGATAAACTACGCCAAGTGCTAATATTGTGGAGAACAGGCAAAGAATAACAGATTCTGTTAAAAACTGAATAATTAGCAATTTTTTAGGCGATCCCAATGTTTTTCTAATTCCAACTTCCTTTGCTCGTTCTGTAGACCGAGCAGTAGCTAAGTTCATAAAGTTGATACATGCAATAACCAAAATCAGCATAGCGATAGATATGAAAATATAGACATCATTAATATTTCCTCCATTTTTGAATGAGGCTTGATATTCAACCGGAAATAGGTGAATATCCTCCAGAGGAATTAATGAATAATTATATCCATTTCCCGCTTGAGTATATTCTTGATATGTGGTGTTTAGATTACTTTCTATCTGCGGAGCAGCGTAAGTATTTACCATTTTTGGGAATTTTTCTTCGAGCGATTCTTGAGTTACATTCTCATTCAATTTCACATAGGTATGAGTAGAAAAACTAACAAAATTTTCATTCTGAGCAATGAATGGCAAGCTTGCCAAAGTTGCCAAAAAGTCAAACTCAAAATGAGAATTCTCAGGAACATTTTGGCAAATTCCCATCACTATGAAATCTCCAAAGTCAGTCTTAAGGGTCTTATTAAGTGGATCTTCATCTCCAAAGTATTTAGTAGCCATCGCTTCAGTGATAACCATACTTTGATTTCCAGACAATACTGTATTTATATCTCCTTTCAGAAGCTCAAAACTAAACATATTGAAAAAAGTGGAATCAGCTGCCAAAAACTTACTTTCCTCAAATGCCTTTTCTTCATTATTCTCATTAACATAACGAACCATAATTGAATTTCCACCGCCACCAAAAAGTCTTGTGGTTGTTTCTATTTCAGGAAAGTCGGCTTCCATCACCTCAGTAAAAGTATGCGGTATGATTGCGTAATTGGTCACATGATCAGGGTACTTGCGCTCGAGAACCATTTTGTAAATTCTATTGGAATCTTCGTGAAAGTTATCGTAGGATAAATCATCCTCAACATGTAGCATTATTAACAGACAACTAGCTATTCCCACAGTTAATCCGAGAACGTTGATTAACGCATAGACTTTACTTTTAAATAGGCTTCTAAGGGCGATCTTGATATAGTTTTGGAGCATATGGATGGGTTTTGGTATTACTATATACTTGTTTTCTTACAAATCGTTTCATGTTTTCCTTGAATGAGTTTGACCACCCATGGAATATCACGTCTGCCATATCAATTTTCACTACATTTTTTTTAGCTTGTAAATTGTTGTTAAACATAGAGCAGAACACCATGAAGAGACTTATTACCATTTTTATTTTAGCACTTTCGCCAGTCATCTCATTCTCACAATCCAACCTTCAAGCACCAAAAGAATTTCTTGGCTACGAGCTAGGAGATCTTTTTGTAAGACACCATGAGATGGTGAGCTATTTCAAGCATGTTGCCGAGGCCGTTCCCCATTTTCAATTTATAGAATATGGAAGAACAAATGAAAATAGACCATTGATTACCATGGTCATCTCATCCAAAGAGAATATGGCAAATATTGATGAGATACGATTGAACAATTTACGCAGAACAGGACTTGAAAGTGGTGCTGTCACGGATGATGGGAAGGCCATTGTTTGGCTAAGCTACAACGTACACGGAAACGAGTCGTCATCACTTGATGCCTCAATCAAAACAGTCTATGATCTCGCTGACGTTAATAATACCAAAACGCAAGAATGGCTAAAAAATACGATAGTGATCATGGACCCATGTATCAATCCTGATGGACGCGAGCGATATGTCAATAATTATTATGAAACACAGAATTTCGTTTCCAATCCAGATGGTGAAAGTAAAGAGCATAGGGAACCATGGCCAGGAGGTCGTGCCAACCATTACCTATTTGATCTCAATAGAGACTGGGCTTGGCAAACGCAAGTAGAGTCTCAACAGCGCATGAAGCTATACAATCAATGGATGCCTCATATACATGTAGACTTTCATGAGCAAGGACATAACAATCCCTATTACTTTGCGCCAGCTGCCGAGCCCTTTCACCCAGCTATCTCTAAATGGCAAAGGGAATTTCAAACTACTATTGGTAAAAACCATGCAAAGTACTTCGATAAAGAGGGTTGGCTATATTTCACTAAAGAGGTTTTTGATTTGTTCTACCCTAGCTATGGAGACAGCTACCCTATGTTCAATGGAGCAATAGGCATGACCTATGAACAAGGGGGCGGAGGCTATGCTGGTCTGGGAATAGAAACCGAAGATGGTGATACTTTGACATTGAAAGATCGATTGACCCACCACTATACAACAGGTTTGTCAACTATTGAGATTACTTCTAAAAATGCACAAAGAGTCACCGAAGAATTCAAAAAGTACTTCACAGAAAAAAACGCCAAGTACCCATCTTATGTTGTCAAGGGAACTAACAACCAAGACAAGATCAATCGCCTTCTAACATGGCTTGACAAGCAAAAAATCACCTATGGAAATGCATCAGCTTCAAAAGGTGGAAAAGGTTTTGACTATCAAAATAATAAATCAGGAAGCTTTCAAGTCAACAGCAATGACATTGTGATCTCGACCGATCAACCTAAATCAAAGTTGCTCACGGTGTTGTTCGAACCTAAGTCAAAACTTCCAGACTCTTTAACTTATGATATTACCGCCTGGGCGATCCCTTATGTATATGACTTAGAAGTATATGCTTCCACTGAGCTCATCGGACAGAAAGCTTATGAGAACCCCGCAAAGAGTTCAGTGACTAACTCGGATAAAACACCATACGCTTATGTAACCAGGTACAAGAGCTTAGAAGATTTGAAATTTCTAGCAGCTGTGTTGAAAATGAACATAAAAGCACGAATTTCTCAAAAGGCATTTAGCCTAAATGGCAATAAATTTGATATAGGTTCCGTGGTGATTACTCGTAAAAACAATGTGCACTATAAAGGTGATTTAAAGAGTGACTTAATGAATCTAGCAAAAGAACAGAGCAGGACATTAGTGCCTGTATATACGGGGTTTATGAATACGGGGCCAGACTTCGGTTCTGATAACTACTATCAAATCACTGCTCCACAAGTGGCATTGCTTGGAGGCCCTCAGACTTCTTCTTTGGCTTTTGGGGAATTGTGGCACTACTTCGAGAAAGAGATCAACTATCCTGTCAACATTATTTACACTGATTACTTCAATAGAATTGATCTTGATAGTTATGATGCCGTGATTATTCCACATGGGAACTATAAACTATTTAATGATGCAATGCTCAAGAAAATAAGCTCTTGGGTAAGTTCTGGAGGAAATTTAGTGCTGATTGGCAATGCACTTAAAAGCTTTGTAGGAAAAGATGGGTTCGGTTTGAAAAAGTACGCAACAGATGATGAGAAGAATACTGCCAAAAAGGAGGGAAATTCTGTGAAAGAGAAGAATGCATTGAGCCGATATGAAGATAGTGAGAGGAGTAATATTACCAATTTCATAAATGGCGGAATCTATAAAACTACCATGGACAACAGTCACCCTCTCGGATATGGATATGGGAATCATTATTACACCTTGAAAAACGGTGCGACCCGCTATAGTTATCTCGCAGATGGAGGAAATGTAGCTGTAATCAAAAGTGCTGATTCTCACATTAGTGGATTTGTTGGTGCCAAGGCTAAGAGTAAAGTAGAGAAGTCACTGGTCTTCGGTGTGGAGTCTAAAGGATCTGGTAACGTTATCTATATGATAGATAACCCATTGTACCGTGACTTCTGGGAAAACGGTAAACTACTATTTGGAAATGCTGTTTTTATTGTGAAATAGTCGTAAGATTAAATCTTTACTTACAGCCAAAAAAACAATCCCCCAATAGATTTGCTCTTCTATTGGGGGATTGTTTTTTTCCGTGACCCTATTTGGGGTGACCGTGCTATTACTGCTAATTACTTCTTATCCTTGAACTTATCAAACTTAGAGTCTGATGCTGCCTTAGGAAAAATATTATCCTCTACGTTAGTATCTGCTGTTTCCAAATTTGGATCAAGTACGATATTCGTTACTTCTTTAGTTGTAGTAAACACCTTGCTTACTTGATACTCATTCTTTCTCCAAATCTCAGCAGGTATATGTTCGATCTGCTTAGATCCATCCTTGAATGTTAGCTCTACAATAAGTGGTGTTACTAAACCTCCATTATTCTTAAAAGTAACTTCATAAAGATTCATATTTGATAGTTTTGCTCTAACAGCAGCATCGTCCATGCGATTCTTATATTCTCCATAAAACCTCTCAGGAGTATCAGTTACAGTTATTTCTTCAAATCCTCCACTGAAGTCTGTAGCTGGTTCTCCACTTGATTTTTCAGCTGTCAAATCTCCCTTTTTTACCTTCTTTTTCTTCTTTTCAGGGTCTTCAGTAGTGTCCTTCACGCGGAACCATTTCACATTCTCGACAGAGACATCTACATGATCCGTGCTATAAAACCACCCTTTCCAAAACCAATCTAAATCGACTGCAGAAGCATCTTCCATAGTTCTGAAGAAATCAGCTGGAGACGGGTGCTTGAACGCCCATCTTCTCGCATACTCTTTGAAGGCTGCGTCAAACAATTCTGGCCCCATAACCGTCTCTCTCAGTAATGTCAATGCAGCAGAAGGCTTAGCATAAGCGTTGTATCCAAACTGCTTGACCTGCTCAGAGTTAGTCATAATCGGACTTATATTGTTAGGATTCCCTTTCATATATTTAACGATCCCTTGAGGTGATCCCCAGTTCAAGTCAAGATCTGGATATCTCACTCTTTTAGTTTCTCTTTCGAGAAAACTATTAAGTCCTTCATCCATCCATGTCCATTGTCTCTCATCAGAGTTGATGATCATAGGGAAGTAGTTGTGTCCTACTTCATGGACAATCACGCTCACCATACCGTCTAATACCCGGTCAGAATATGTTCCATCGGCCTTAGGTCGTCCATAATTGAAGCAAATCATCGGATATTCCATTCCTTGGTTGGCTGCGTGCACAGAGATAGCTACAGGATATGGATACTCGATCGTACGCTCAGAGTAAACTTCCAAAGTGTTTTTCACGGCTTTAGTAGATTCTTTCTCCCAAAGTGGGTTTCCCTCCTTAGGGTAGTATGACATCGCTAGTGGAGTCTTACTGTTAAGCTGCACTGCTTGTACATCCCAAATATATTTACGAGATGAAGCAAAAGCGAAATCTCTTACATTGTCGGCTTTGAACTCCCAAGTACTCAATTTTTTAGATTTTGATTTCTCTTTGATAGTAGCCTCTTCTTGAGTTACAATGATTACAGGCTTATCAAATGATTTTTTAGCCTGTTCGAATCTATCATACTCAGTAGAAGTCAAGACCTTTTGAGCATTCTGTAAGGTGCCTGTAGCGGCTACAATATGATCCGAAGGAACTGTGATCTTTACACTGTAATTACCAAATGGCAATGCAAACTCACCATTTCCAATGAATTGCTTGTTTTGCCATCCATTGATGTCATCATATACGGCCATTCTTGGAAACCATTGGGCACATGTATAAGCATAGTTTCCATTCTCTGGAAAAAACTCATATCCACCACGACCACCTTCTTCCATTCTATCATAGATATTGTAAGACCATTCTATTTGAAAGCTGAATTTTCCGCCTGACTTGAGTACTTGATCGAGGTCAATACGCATCATTGTGCGATTGATGATATGTTGAAGAGGACTACCAGAAGCATCCTTTACTGATTTGATCTTGTAACCTCCTTCATAGTCCGACATGCCCAACTTAGACTGAATAGATTTAGCAGAAGTGCTTTTTCTCAATCCGCCAGTTTTAGTTACTGCTGCCAAATTTCCTTTTTCTCTTACATTTTGATCAAGTTGTACCCAAAGATAGTTCAAGTCATCTGGGGAGTTGTTGATATAAGTGATCGTCTCTGATCCAGTCAATACTTGTGTTTCATCATTAATAGAAACATTGATCTCATAATCTGCCTGCTGTTGCCAATAGTCAACACCTGGGGCTCCTGAACCAGTTCGATATTCATTTGGAGTAGGGAGCGTTGTTCCTAACTGTTCGAATTTTTGTTTCCAAGGTTGATTGTCTTGTGCAAATCCTGAGATAGTAGCTGCGATAGATACTACCACAACCATCATTTTTTTATTCCAATTCATCTTACTTAATACTTGATTGTCAAATGCTTAAAGTGCAAACATACAAATAAAATAAAACCCTTGCCTCAGTGTTTTACAATCAGCGCAATAATTATGTTAGTGGTAAGTTGATTCTATTTATCAGACCTTAGAAAAACAAATTCTCCGCCTTCATCCTTAACTTGATGAATAGGACCATAATGAGGTATCTGATTGTTGGGAGAATTTTTGATCCCTGAAATCTTTGATTGTGATCAATTGTTAGTGCGTAGCTAACATTTAGATATTTAGACCACTTACCCTCGATAGCTGTGGGCTTATAATAGCTTGGCCCACCCCAGTCAAGGAGATTGAAGCTACAAGATAATTTTTTTTGGCATTTATAATAAAATAATACGAAAAAATGCACAAAGTAAACCTAGATATACCCTCGGCCAGAGCTATCCCTTAACCATATATATTATCCTATCAAAGATCGTATCTCACTAAATATTTCTCCCTTTACCATCCTATCTCTGCCTTGCATATCTTTGATAATCTTCACATTTTGAAAAGTAGCTTCTTTCATAGCTTTAGTAACTTCATTACCGAATTGTTCGTTGATTTCGAAGTACAGAAATCCACCCTTGGATAGGGATTTCGTTGCCTTTTCGATAATTGCCTTATAAAAAATCAACGGTTCATCATCTTCAACAAAAAGAGCTAGATGAGGCTCATTATCAAGCACATTCTCCTTCATCAACTCTTTTTCTTTATGCATTACATAAGGAGGGTTACTTACTATAATATCATAGGTTTTAGGAAGTTCATCAACCGAAAGAATATCCCACTCCAGGAAATTGATTTCAGCGGCATGATCATCCGAGTTTTGTTTGGCAGTAAGCAAAGCAGCTTTACTAATGTCTAAAGCATCTACTTTGGCGTTAAGAATTTCAAGTTTAAGTGTAATAGGAATACAACCACTACCTGTTCCAATATCCAATATCCTTCCGTCAAAATTAGGGTGATCTTGCCGAATCAGATAAACAAGCTCCTCGGTTTCTCTTCTAGGGATCAGAACATTTGGGTTAACCTTGAAATCTCTTCCGTAAAAGTGAGCCTTGCCCAAAACATACTGGATAGGTTCGTTCCGTTGCAGCCTCTTTAGAGCGTTTGACACTTTCTCTTTCTCCCTTTGACCGTACTTTATTTCTTTATTGACCAGTAGATCCATTTTATTTAGCTCGAAATATTCTTCTATGAGTATCTCGGCTACACTTTTTGCTTCCTCCACCACATAAGTATTGGTAAGTTGATCAACGATCTTGTTGTACAGGTCTTTACTTTTCATCAATTTGCGGACGTGAATATGTATTCAGACAAAGATAGAATTTTTATGCAACGCTCCCTTGAGCTAGCCGAGAATAGCAGGGGTACCGTTAGCCCTAATCCAATGGTTGGTTGTGTGATCGTTCACCAAGGTGTTATTATAGGAGAAGGATGGACACAACCTTATGGAGGGGCACATGCGGAAGTTCAAGCTATAAATAATGTAACTCGAAAAGAGCTCTTACCGCAAAGTAACGCTTATGTCACATTGGAGCCATGCGCTCACTTTGGTAAAACACCACCATGTGCAGACTTGCTAGTTTCTCATAAGCTAAAGCGAGTGGTCATAGCCTGTACAGATCCCAATCCCTTGGTCGCTGGGAAGGGAGTTACTAAGCTTAAAGAAGCAGGCATCGAAGTGGAAGTAGGGCTTATGGAAAAAGAAGCGCTGAATTTTAATAGAAGATTCTTTACCTCGATTAATCATAAAAGACCATATCTCATATTGAAATGGGCCGAAACACAAGATGGATACATTGCTCGGACAAACTACGACTCCAAGTGGATCAGCAACGAATACAGTCGAAAACTAGTCCATCAGTGGCGCGCTGAAGAAGATGCTATCATTGTCGGCACCAACACCGCTAAACATGATGATCCTTGTCTCAATGTCAGAGATTGGGAAGGTAAAGACCCTATTAGGGTCGTGATTGACAAACAGCAGAAACTAAATAAGAAATTGAATTTGTTCAACGGTGAGCAGCCTACACTCTGTTATAATTTGATTGAGAATTCAGAAATGGGAAATACTTCTTATATCAAGCTTCAAGGAGACAATTTTATAGATGAGTTATTGACTGATTTAAAGGATAGAAAAATACAATCATTGATCGTAGAAGGTGGAGCGTATTTACTAGAATCAATGATCAAACAAAATTTATGGGACGAAGCCCGAATCTTCATAGGAGATAATACGTTTGGAGATGGTATCGCTGCTCCAAAAGTAAAAGGAACACTCATCTCTCGTCAAGAAATCATGGGAGACGATCTAAAAATAATCAGAAACTCACAAAGCAATTAATCATGGCAGAAGAGCTCACCATCAATCTCACAGCAAGCAAAGGTGAAAAATACCAATCACTTAACCCGCAAATAGAAGCCCTCGTCAGTTCTGAAACAGACTTAGTGGCTAATTTGGCAAATATATCTGCCGCTCTCAAAGAGGGAATGGGATTCTTCTGGGTGGGCTTTTATATCGTCAAGGATGATGAGCTTGTACTAGGCCCATTTCAAGGGCCAATAGCCTGTACGCGTATTCGCAAAGGTAAAGGTGTTTGTGGGACAGCCTGGGCTGAGGGTAAAACAGTCATCGTGGATGATGTAGATCAATTCCCGGGGCACATCGCCTGTAGCTCTGAATCCAAATCTGAGATTGTTTTGGCAGCGTTTAAAGGCGGAGAAGTAGCCTTGATATTAGATGTAGACAGTGATCAACTTGCTACTTTTGACGAAGTAGATGAAAAGTATTTGGATGAACTGATGCGAGTAATTGAGAGGTTTATTTAGTTGACACCAACCAACTAAACAAAGAAGACAACGGTCAGATTTATCAGTCTTTGGGAATAACTATGTACGAAGTGTTCACACTCCCATAGAATCCTTCTTTAGACATTCCCTGAACAGAGACATTGATGGTGGACTTTCTATCTGAATTGTAGTAGCTGACCACTGCTTCTCCATTTTCATCAGTAGTTACATTGGGGTTCCAATATAGCGTCTTTCTTAAATCAGGAATTGGATTTTCCCTTTGCTCATTGGTCCGATATTTTGGTGAATAGAACATCCTCTTTTTAGAATAGCCATTCAAAAAGGCAATATTTTTGGCAGTTTCAGGCTCAGTATCATTTGAGGTGGCTTTTGTAGTAATGAAAACCACTCCGTCCTGTGCCCTGCTTCCATATACGTATGTTCCCGCCAATCCTTTTAACACAGATAAATGTTTGATATTTTCAGGTGAAATATTAATAATACTTGAATAATCATTACCAATTACAAAACCATCTAGTACATATAAGGCGCCAGCAGATCTATTCGCTGCTCTAAAAAATATTCTATTATTGCGAGTATCATGGAACTGAATGGTAGTGACTTGTCCTATTAGCCCCACAATATCGGAGCTGTACACTAATTCTTCTCCGCTTTTACTTGCCACAGAAACATTAGAAAATTTTTCAAGAATGGGGTTTTCCTCTTCCTGCAGTCTATTCTCCATAATAATAACCTCTTGGAGAAATTGATAATATGTGAAATTCACTACTTCCAATGTTCTATCAGGAGATTTTCTATCAGAACGATACTTTATTTGCCCTGTTAGAATTCCCGAATAGCTTGGAAGACTATCTGAAGACGCTTCTCCCTCCATGGAGAGTCTTAAATTCAAAGGCTTATCCTCAAAAAATGAGGATACCGCTAAAGAGGTACTTAACTTATTTAAAATACGCTTGTCGAAGGAAAAGTATCCAGAACTATCAGTATAGGTTGTGAATGCTTCATTGGAATTGAAAGAGAATAAATCAACTTGCGCATTTATGCTAACCTTTTTTCTTCCCTTAGTAACACGACCCCTGATTAGTTCATAGTCGATAAGTGTATCTATTGTTGATAATTTATTCCATTCGAATTTTCTCCACCCATATACTAATAGCATTAAATCCAGCACCCTACTGGTCTTTTCTTCATTCCAAACAGGTGATTTATTAAGTTCTTGCCGCCATTTTCCATGCAACTGGGATGAAAATGAAAAGTAACTATCTATGTTAGTATTGAGCTTGTTAAGCCCATTTGCATCGAATAGTGCGTCCTTCGCTGCTAGAGACAATTCTGTTTGGACAGGCTTGTTATTGTGGTCCGTTACTTTGATTTGTAATGAAGTTGAATCGCGACTAATAAATGACGTCTTATTTGGGCTGATATTTATTTTGAGTCCTTTGTGCCTATTTACATAATACAAGCGTTCCAGAACAGGTTGTTTAGATTCATCAAACAGAGTTAGTTGTAAAATACCTTTTGGAATTTCCGATAAAGGAATATTTATCAGTGCCGTTTGTTCCACCTGACCTTCAATACCCCAGTATACCCTCTCACGCATCGTAGCTGACAAGTATATTTTCTTATGCGAGTTAAAATTTGAGTTTACACGCACTGTAAGTGTGTCCTCTGTAATCTTTACAATGGTGAAATTCACACCTTTCTTACGAATTTCCGGAAGAGGAATAAGAAGATTATCTACTGACAATAGGTACTCCTTATTCTTTACTGGAACAAAATTGAACAAGCCTAATCCATTGTGTTCAGTAGTAACAGCTTTGATTTTTTTTCCCTTTTCGTCAACAATATATCCTGTTATGTTTATAGCGTTTCCCAGTGAATCAGTTGCTTGAAAGGCTACCCTGTTAGTTAAATTTCTGATGATTTCTCCTCCTTCAGGAAAAAATGAAACAACAAGGTTGCGGGACCTTAATGGAACCATCGATGTATAGGACAGTGATTGGTCACGGTTCTTAATTTTGACAAGTATAGACACATTGTTTACATCTCTTGGGGCCTTAAATCGAATATTAATATCTCCCGAATTGATAGCCTCACCTTTGAATGATTTTATAATTTCTTTATCAGATTCAACAACATATTCTATGGTTGTCTTATTGACTTGCTCATTATCTTTTTTGACGAAGGAGAACTTGGCAACGATTTCATCACCTGCCTTATATTCAGTTTTGTCGTAGTTAATCTTGATATTTAGATTCGGAATAATTTGTGAAGAGGCGCGAAGGCTTTTAAGATAAATCGACTTTACAAAATACCATTCTTCACTATAGTTTTTCATAGTACTTGTATAGGCAACAAGATTGTACTCTCCATCGTCAAGGTTGGTGGGGATATTAATAGCTCCATCTATTTTACCTTGCTCATTGTAGTAGTCATTACTGACGATGAGTTTATTATTCTGATCAATAATTTTAACAGAAATAGTTTGACTTATTTCTGAAGGCATCCCAGAAGTAAAGTCATTTATGTAACCCTTTAACCACAATGTATCTCCTTGGTTATAGCTGTTTCTATCAGTATGGATAAAAACACTTTCTTTTAATACCGTTGCTCTTTTTTCATTGCTTTTTGAAATTAAATCTTCGATAAACGATGGAGGTGAGATAAAAGCAAAAGTTGCCAGAGATACACAAATAAAAAGAAGTAAGGCGACTTTGCGTGAAATCATATATGGGAATAGGTTGAAATAGGCTATTAAAACAGCAATTTTAGTGCCACAGGCTAATCATGATCTTAAAAATACCGAATTTAAATATTCTTAGCTCACCTTGTTATAATTATATACCGAAACGGCATTGATTACAAATGGACATCACTGAGAACTGTCTCGACCCATCAATGAATATACTTCTCTGCAAAAAAAAACAAGTCATAGTGTCTCAACCATATGGGCAATGGGGTTGAACAAATTCATTTTATTAAGTACTTAAGTTCACTTATTTGTGAGATACCCACCATAGCTTGTATAAGCTAGCTACATTTAATAGAGAATAGATAAAATAAATAACACGCGCTGATCGGTTCGTGTGTGTTACACAAATGTTGTGATCCATTGCACAAGCTCATTTTTTTTGAAACAAAATATTATCTTTGAAGATGAACATATTTAAAACACGATCTTCCAATAGTTCTATTTTTGTGATATTGATGATAATTGGACTCACCACTTCATGCGCAGACGATTCTCTATTTGAACCCATTCCGGTCGTTTACCTAGTTCAAGATAGCCTTATCATTGATGGGTATTTGAAAGAAAATTCTCGGGAACAAATTATAATTACAATATCTCCAAAACCTACAAATGGAGATTCCCATACGGGCACGCTAAGTGTTGTCAGTGATCAGATAGACTTTGATCAGATTGTAACGATTGAATTGTCCAGACCGACTTTCACCCTACATGAGGGAAATAATTACCTTGATACTGTTACTGTTAGTCTGATTCCAAAAGAAGAATTGGTTGAACCAACCTCCGCTTCTTTTTCAATTGAAATTGACATATTGGATGAAAAAGAGATTGGATCCAAAGGAGGAGATTTTTATATCAATTTCGATTATAGCGGGAAAGAGGATATGGACCTGATGAATCTAAGAGAAGGTCAAATATTTAGATATGTTTTACTAAGAGGCTCTGATTATTTCTCAAACAATGATAATTTTTATTATTGCGGTGATACACTACAGCTTGAAGTCTTAGATGTCGATGGAGATCGATTTTTAATTTCGGAAAGGGTCACAGATCTATCCAATATGAAAGTAAATAACGATGAATCCTATTACTATTATGGGGTAGATAAAGATGCTACTTACACGAATTATTGGATTATAAGAAATGATTCATTGATTTTTGAACCTATTACAGATGAATTTAAGAGCCACTTGATCGTTTCTTGGGTAGCTCATGCTTACAGCGCTTACAATCCAAATCTTCCATTGGGGTCATTTGATGGAGAAGAGGTACAGATAACGGGTTGGAAATCTTCGTATCCATATTACGAAGGTAATGTTAAATTATTTACGAATAATTATAACCTTTTAGATCATTATTATGATTTTTTAAATATTCTTATCAATAACTATCAGTTGGCAGGGGATTTGTCTGGATACACAACTGTTTATAGCCCACGATATGGAATTGTGAAAACGAGCACATACGATTTTTGGCCAAGCGAAGGAATAGGCTGGGACAAACTTTAAGAGCAATAAAATTGACCAAATTCACTTTTTTTGGAATAGATTTTAGATGTACTGATTTCATCCTAACTCATCTTACCAACATGAATCAAACTCGGTTATATTGATGAAAAATCAAAAAACGGATTGCAATAAACGCTAAAAATGAATATGCTTCCTGTGCTTTCTGGAGGATATTTACTAAAATCAAACATTGTAAGTTCTAACAAGTGAGCCGCCTACTCATTTTAGCTTGACGTTAAACACAATGTCTCAAAGTATGCAAAGATTCATTTTAGTCTTATGACCTTGCTTTTGAAGCTTGCGCAAGAAGGAGGAAAAAAACCCTAAATAGTAAATCGATAAGTCTCCGCACTTGGTTTGTGTACTCGTGAAGTAAGGGCCTAAACATTAATGAAAGAGTAATCAACATTTAATCACAATTCATATTATTACCACGCAATGAGTCGAATCACAAAGAATACAACCAATATCATCTCGCTCTTGAAAGTTATGATCCTGCTCACAATTGTGATCACGAGTTGTACTCCCAAGAACTCACTTCCTGATCCATTGGAAGCAGGCTGGAATGATCAACCTGTCTGTGAGGTTATGGAAGAAAATGAAAAAGCAAGGATACTCAAATGCACTTTCTTGCCTGGTGTTGGTCATGAAAGACACTATCATGCCCCTCATTTTGGATATACTATAGCCGGTAGTCGCTTTAAAATCACCGATACAACAGGGACTAGAGAAGTCCAAGTACCGACAGGAAGTAGTTTCTCCAATGAAGGAATAGAATGGCACGAAGTCCTAAATATTGGGGATAGTACAGCCGTTTTTCTAATTATTGAGCATAAGTAGTTTCACAAAGAAAGCACTACATCTTTCGGGTCGTAAAAAGCGAACCTCTTCAATTGGTATAAATGATAAATAGCTCAATCAATAAGAGCCATTTTACTAAGTACTTAAATTCACTTAAATAAGTGAATTAGGTTCCAAATTGTATTGATCGAGCTATATTGACAAACAGAAAATAAACGCAGTTGGATTTAGTCCATTGTTGGCAATATTTAAAAATAAAAACTATGTCTATGAAAACATTCGGATTTCCACAAATGGATTTGATTAAAGGGATTAGAAGATCTTATCCACCTCATTTAATAAAGTCTATTGCTAAATCAGACATGGTCGATTTGCATCTAGAAGAAGGATATGGTGAGGATATTGGGTTTACTAAATCAGATTATCAGATTGATCATGTTTCTTTTAAATCCAAGAACGAAATCTTTTCCAATTGTGACTATATTATTTGTATCACTGCCCCCTCGGCAAGAGAAATTGATATGATGAAAGAAGGTCAAACGTTATTGGCATTCCTACATTATAACACGCACGATGTCAGAAATAGGTTGTTTTATGACCGAAAGATTAACACTATTTCTTTGGATGAAATAATAGATCCTAGTACTAGCAGGAGAATGGTAGAGGACTTAAGAGCAACAAGTTTTAATGCGATCAAAGCAGGTCTTATAGCCTTGAAAGAATCCTGGGGAGATGACAAGTGGCATTCGAAGTATCGAGAACACATCAAAGCCTATGTAATGGGGACTGGTAAAGTTGGCGCACATGCGATCAATGCATTGGCCAATTTTCGCTATACCGGTTTACGTCAAGACTTGGTCGAGAATGGCAATTGTAAAATAGAAGTAGTTGCACTAGGTTTTAGAGAAACTGGTGACAAAATGTTTATGAATAAGTATGTATTGCCTAACGCAGATATTCTTGTGGATGCAACATACCGTCCCGAAGGAAAGAATCACCTTCATATCGTTGACAAAGAACAACTGGAAATATTGCCACATGATGCCGTGATATGTGATGTATCTGCTGACAAGTATGATATCTCTGGAGACACTCATGTAGTAAAGGGAATCCAAGGAATACCAACTGGAAAAGATCAAGATTTTAGCCGACCAATTTTTGATAGAAATCACAGCGCATTTTCAGATGATGCCTATGTCCCAAAAGAATATCAACTTACCTCCAGACAAATAAGGACTTCCGTTAGTTCTTATTCTTGGCCATCTTTTGGGGACAATTCTGATAGATTGACCAACGTTGAAATTTACGCCCGTCAGGTTAAACCTATTTTACAATTCTTGATCGACACTGGAATAGAAGGTATCGAGACCCCGGATGATTTTAAAACATCAGCGCTAAACAATGCACTATTCGGAAGTCAAAATCCACTAACTATTGCTGATAAGAAATAAAAAGAATAAAGGTCCGTGACGAAACGCATATTTAATCTTTATTGAGTTAAAAGTATTAGTTCCTTTCCGGAAGAAATAATCTAGAATTAAGGATCGTGTATTGACGATCCTTAATTTAGAAAGGCAACTTCTTACAACAAACTCTCCGTTCTTGTCCGCTCTACGTCTTCTATCGTTTTCGCAACAGGAGTACCCAATAATCTTGATCCCTTTTCAGTAATCACAAAGTCCTCCTCAATGCGGATACCTCCAAAATCTTTATAGGTTTCTAGTAGTTCATAGTTGATGAAGTCTGCATGTTTATTCTCTGATTTCCACCTATCGATCAGTTCTGGAATTATATAAATTCCTGGCTCCACTGTGATCACGAAGTCCTTCTCCAGCTCTCTTCCTAGCCTGAGAGACTTCAGTCCAAATTCTGTTGACTTCGGTTCGCAGTATCCCACATATTGTTCACCAAGATCTTCCATATCATGCACGTCTAAGCCCATCATATGACCTAGCCCACATTGGAAGAACATTGTATGCGCTCTAGCGGCAACCGCTTCATCTACATCGCCTTTCATTAGTCCTACCTCTGTAAGTCCTTCTACCAGCACTCTAGCAGCCAATAAATGAACGTCTCTGTATTTAACTCCAGGCTTTAGGGCAGTAATAGCCGCTTCATGTGCATTCAGGGTGATTTGATAAAGCTCTCTTTGCCGCTGTGTAAATTGACTACCTACTGGAAAAGTACGAGTCATATCACCTGCGTATCCCATCTCCGTTTCAGCACCCGTATCGCAGAGTACCATATCTCCATTCTTGAGGCGATTGCCATGGTAGTGATTGTGTAAAATCTGACCCTCCTTAGTGAGGATCACAGGGAATGACAAATGTCCGCCACCACTTGTAGCGAGATGTTGAATCTTACCGACTACTTCTGCTTCGAGCATTCCTTCCTTGGCATATTTCATTGCTCCTAGGTGCATAGCGGCAGTGATGTCTACGGCTTTTTCTATCTCCTTAATTTCCTCAGCAGACTTGTATGATCGCAAGGAAACAATCGCTTTAATTAATTCCGCAGATGCTCCCGCTGGAATCATGTTCATTGGAGAACCCAGCCATTCACAAAGTTTCAATTGATTGTCTGTGCGGTATGGAGGCAAGTAGTGAACCAGTCCCTTCAAAGATTCAGCTATCTTCCGAGTAGGTAACGTTGCCTTTACTCCGCACTTTTGAGCCAGCTCAACTATAGTAGGTTGAGGTCCGGTCCACACAATATGATCGATAGTAAGTTCATCTCCAAAGATGATTTCTTCACCTGTATCACAATTGATCAACCCTGTAAGTCCTGGAAGGCTAATGCCAAAAAAGTAAAGAAAAGAGCTATCCTGTCTGAAGTGATACCAATTGTCTTTGAAATTCACACTACTTTCTTCGTTACCGAGCAGAACAATGATTCCTGAACCTACTTTCTCTTTGAGTAGTTTTCTTCTTTCTAGATAAGTTTGTACTGAGAACATAAATGCTATTTTTTTGTGTCGATCGAAATGTCTTTTCCTCCAGGTTCTAGATTAGTCGAAATATACCTAAACATTGTTTCGTATAGATGACGAGAAGTCCCTTCCCCTTCCCATATTCCATGAGAACGATTTGGGTAAGACATCAAGGAAAATATTTTATTATGCTTTACCAACTCATTGATAAGTCGTTCTGTTCCTTGATAATGAACATTATCATCACCAGTCTCATGTATGTCCATCTAGTTGCCTTTTAAGTTT
>JAWUWD010000132.1:0-20926 GCA_034112085.1 Cyclobacteriaceae bacterium | reverse complement strand
GATCAGTAAGTGGAAGTGCGCAAATAACACTAGCTGAAAAGCCAACAGCTAATCTTTCTGGTGGTGGAACAATCTGCGACGCCAATGATCACCTCGATGTGACTATTAACTTAACAGGAACTGCTCCGTGGACAATCACTTATTCAGTGGGAGAACAAGAAACAGAAGTACAGACTTCTGATCAAGCATATACATTCACAAGTGGAGTTGGCAATTTCCAATTGATATCAGTGACTGATGAACTATGCTCTGGATCAGTTAGTGGAAGTGCGCAAATAACACTAGCTGAAAAACCAACAGCTAGTATTTCTGGTGGTGGAAATATATGTAGCAATGAATCGGCAACTTTACATATCGATCTTACAGGTACCGCTCCTTTCAGTTTCACTTACTCCAATGGAACCAACAATATTGATATTGTCACAAATGAAAATATTTACTCTTTTGAAGAAGGTGCTGGAAATTACATATTGATTACTGTATCAGACACCAATTGTGCTGGAGATGTACAAGGTGAGGCAAACATCGTCATAAACGACACACCTACTGCTACGCTTTTAGGTGGAGATAATATCTGTACCAATACAACGGCAACTTTACAAATTGACCTTACAGGCACTGCTCCTTTCAACATCACTTATTCAAATGGCACAGACAATATTAATGTTGACACAAATGAGAACATTTATACTTTCGAAGCAGGTATTGGGAATTACACGCTGATTGCTGTATCAGATGCTAATTGTGATGGAAATGTGCAAGGTGAGGCTAGTATCACTTTAGGAGAATCGCCTACCGCCACAATCTCGGGCGGGGAAATAATTTGTGACATTTCAGACCTACCGGAAATCAAAATAAACCTAACAGGAACTGCTCCTTGGAATATAGAATACACATTGAACGGTCAAAAAATAGTGATACAAACATATGATTCTAAGTACTTTATAAATGGGGAAATCGGAACATATCAGTTGATAAGCGTTGAAGATGCTAAATGTACGGGTACTGTAAGTGGTTCTACCGAAGTGATTTTGACTCCAGTATTTAATGGAGAAATCGTATTAGATGATCATTATTGTGTTGGTGATGAAATTAGTGTTGAAATAAGCAACTTAGGAAATGCACAGGTGATTTGGAGTACCAATGGTTTCGGGCAATTGACAGTACTCAATGACTTCAATTTAAGATATCAGCCTTTCTCATCGGAAACAGAAGTTACTTTCACTGCTGAGGTCACAACAGAGTGTGAGCAAATACAACTAACCGCCCAAACTACAATTATTATTATTGAACCAGAATTTTCCATTTCTCCTAAAGTGAAGGATTACGTAACTGATGTTAACTATACGTTTACTCCAGAAGATGAGACGGGTACTAGTTATATTTGGACCATTAATGACATTAGTATAAACACTCAAATTTTTGATTATATATTTGAGTCAGCCGACAAATACAGTGTATCATTGACTATCGAAAAAGAGGAATGTATTTCTTCTGAAGAGATTAATATCTCTGTAGAATCAAACCAAAATCTATTTGTGCCTAATGTCTTCAGCCCGCGATCTTCCAATTTAGAAAACAAAGTAGCTAAAGTATATGGAGAAGGAATTCAAGAAAATAGTTTCTCCTATAAGATCTATAATAGATGGGGGAAAATAGTTTATCAAACTAACAGTTTTGATCAAGCAAGAAATATTGGCTGGGATGGATACTCCAATGGTGAATTGCAGGCCAATGGGAATTACACCTATACCGTTTCCGGGTATTTCCAAGACGGAGTTCCATTCGAGAAAACAGGTGTCATCTCAATAGCAAAATAATGGAACATGAAGCACAAAACTGTCCTATTATTTTTTAGTTGTTTATTATTCCTGGCATCTTCTAGCAATGCTCAGGATGCAGTTTTTTCACAATTCTTTAACACTACGCTTTACTTAAATCCTGCGTTAGCAGGAGTAGAAGATGATTTCATTGTAAACACGAATCATCGCACGCAATGGGAATCATTACAGTTCCCATACACTACTAGCCAAGTTTCACTCATTATGCCTTATTATTCTTCTAAGCATAATAAACCCTTTGGCCACGTAGGAGGAATTGGACTTTCAGTATATAATGACGTTGCTGGAGAAAATAAAAGCTTCAAGACTACTGGAGCAAATGCTACTGCGGCCTATAACCTTCCTTTTGATCACAATCTGGTTAATCAAATTACCTTCGGTCTTCAAATCGGTATGATCAATAAAACGATAGATACCTCTAAGCTACAATGGGGAGAACAGTATGATCAGTTCGTTGGTTTTGATTCATCTATCTCATCGTCAGAAGTCGATAATTTTCAGAACAGAACTTTTATAGATATTAATTCGGGGCTTTTTTGGTGGTATAATCCGATTAATAATGAGAAAAAATTGATAAAAAGCATCAATTCTGGAATTTCGATTGCACATCTCAACAACCCTAATGAATCAGTATTGTCTGCAGAAAAAAGCTATTTACCATTACTTTATAAGTATCATGGAAGTATATTATTCAACGTAGCCAGAAACGCAACCATATCAGCCAATGTCTTAATTGCATACCAAAACGGTACTGCTCAGCAGAATATTGGATCTTACTTGTCATACAAGGTGAATAACGATTCCGAGAGTTATTTTAAAGAGACTATTATACGATTTGGAGCATGGGCCCGAGTAAATGACTCATTTATACTTTTGACTGAAATGGAAACTAGTGCTTTCAAGTTCGCATTTAGTTATGATCTTAATACATCCTCCTTGAGATACAACAATCGAGGAATCGGAACTTATGAAATTCACATTGGCTTGAAACTTACACAGCATGCGCATGCAAAATCTAGGTACTAACATCCATGGGTAATAGATATAAAGATATTATTTTTTTGGTGCTGTTATTTAGCAGAATCATTGCTTTTGCACAAGAAGAAGAGGAGCCAAAAGTGCACTGGGCAAGTGAAGTTCTCGAAGTGTCGAGTGAAAAAAAACTTAGTCATCACATCCATCATCTATATCCAAATGCTTACAAAGCCATGCAAGTATTGGACGGCCCTAATATCATCCCTGGCAGCGAAGGGTCTTCGCATGCTTGGACTCCAAGAAAACCCAATAACATTGATTTTATCAAAGTAAAATTTAATAAGCCTATTCATGTTAAACAAATAGTAATTGTAGAAGCGATCAATCCTTCAGCATTGAGAGAACTCTATTTATACGACACGCTCGGAAGAGAATATTTAATAAAGACATTCAACCCAAAACCAATATTATTAACATCAAGATTATTGCACATATTTATAGAGAAAAGTCCTTATAGCGTCATTGCGCTTAAAATAGTACTTAATGGAAAAGAAGTACCTGGCTACAATGGTATTGACGCCATAGGCATTTCAGAGTCTGATGTTCCAGTAAAAATCAAACCTATTATAGCCGAAGGCTATGCTTATGCTGATCAAGCCGAGAAATTAGGAGATAGCATTAACACGGAATACAAAGAGATCAAACCAATCTTTTCTCCAGATGGAAAAAGAATGTATTTCAGTCGAATAAATCATCCAGACAACATTGGTGGGCACAAGGATCTTGAAGATATCTGGTTTACCGACCTTGATTTAAATACTGGTGAATGGGGAGCTGCCCAAAATGCTGGTGCACCTCTAAATAATAAGGGGCCCAATTTCATCTGTTCTATTACTCCAAAAAGTTATTACTATGATGTACTACTGGGCAACCAATATCTCAAGAATAACATGAAAGCAGGACTATCTATAGCTACTCGAAGTGAGTCAGGATATTCTGAGCCAGAACCCGTGATTATAGATAATTATGAAAACCTCTCTCCATTCGCCAATTACTTCCTTGTAAATGGTGAACATGCGCTATTAATGTCCGTTCACCGTAAAGGTGGGTATGGGGATAGGGATTTGCATGTTTCATTTATACAGGCAGATGGAACCTGGTCTACCCCCCTCAACTTAGGGGACATAATCAACACTACGGAAATAGAAGCATCTCCATTTCTATCATTGGATAATAAAACACTTTATTTCTCTTCTGAAGGTCATCTAGGCTATGGAGAAGAAGATATTTTTGTGACCCGAAGGCTAGATGATACTTGGACCAATTGGTCAGAACCGGAAAACCTTGGACCTTCTGTCAATTCAGCTGAAGATGATATTTTCTTCAACCTCACTCCAGATCAACGATACGCATATTTCTCAAGAGGGAATAAAGCTAATACAGATATTTATAAGATTGAATTACCCTTATACTTACTTCCTGAACCCGTACTATTTATAAAAGGACAAGTACTGAATGCTGTAACAAAAGAACCTGTCCCAAATGCTCTAATTCAATTTAGAGATACTGATAGCAAACAAAGTGTTCAACAAATAAGATCAGATTCCACGCTTGGTCGTTATCAAGTGATTTTACCAACTGGCACTAACTATAATATTTTTTCTTATCACGATCAATTGGCCTCAAACAGGGATGAACATATCAACGCAGAGTACATTTTCCAAACAGATACTATTACAAAAGACATCCTACTTTACCCGGTTGAAGATGGAAGGTCTATTTCATTAAATGCACTATTAACAGGCACTATTACCAACGGAAATACAGGTAAGCCAATTGAAAACGCAGAAATTATTTTCAAAGATTCTAGGCTCAATACTTTGGTCAAAAACATAACGACCGCTAACCAAACAGGTCAATATGAATTTGACATATCTATTGGCAATTTATATAATATCAATATTCAGAGTGAAGGATATGTTTCTGTTGAAAACGAGATTCTAGATCTTTCAATGGTCTATGAAAGCGATACAATTGTAAGAGACTTCCAACTATATCCTATTGAACTCGGGCAGCGTATTTCTTTAGACAATATCTATTTTGACTTTGACAAAACAGAATTACGATCAGAATCTCAAAGACAGATGAATCAGGTGTTTCAATTTTTATCTAACAACCCAAAAGTCAAAGTCCAGTTTGATGGTCACACCTGCTCGATCGGAGAGGCTAACTACAATCAAAAATTATCTGAAAATCGTGCACTTTCGGTATATCAGGACTTGCTAAATAAAGGAATCTCCAAAAAAAGAATCTCTTCTTTTGGTTTTGGCGAATCCAAACCTACCAAATCCAATAGCACGGAAACGGCACGTGCACAAAACAGACGAGTAGAGTTTGTGATCATTGAAAAATAGTACCAGAATTTCGTGATGATATTTTATGCACACTTATTTTCATTTATAATAAATATACCAGGCAACCGTTCTTAATATTATTGCATTTATGTGATTGATAGGGTACAATTTGAACCCCTTATTGTATAATGTATTACGGTATAACCCTCACATAAGAGAATATAAAAACATAGAAGGCTTTCGATCAAAAAACAACCCAACTACCAAACTTAACTTGCTTGAATCTCAAAAAATTAATAGTTCCAGTATTCCTTTTTTGTTGCGCTTTATTCAATCAAAATATTTTTGCCCAAGGCATCAGTGGATTTATTCTCAATGAACAGAATGAACCCATTCCCTATGTCAATGTGTATGCCAGAGAAGCTAACGAAGGAACTTCTGCCAGTGGAGAAGGCAAATATTACTTAATACTTCTTCCAGGAACTTATGAGTTGGTCTTTTCATCTATTGGTTATCAACCACAGTCCATGATGATTGAGGTTGGTGATCAGATGATTTCTAAGAATATCTATCTAAAACCATCAAGCTTAGAGCTAGACCAGATTGTCGTCAAATCCAAACGAAAAGACCCTGCCTACGGGATTATTCAAAATGTAATCGACAATAAGCATAAGTTCATCGCCAGTACTACGAGTTATAGAACTGAAGTCTATATCAAAGCGGCAGAAGAACTCGAAATCATCCCAAAAGCTAGGTCGGAAAAAAAGAAGGAAATAGTAACCGTTGATGCGGAAAGCACTCTGGGAGATCCCTTCGAAGAGGAAAAGAAAAAACAAGATGCCGAGTTGCGAAGGTATAACATGGTCGAAGCGAAACTCACGCTCAATGTCGCCCCTCCAGATAAAGTAAAGGAAATACGAACTGGATATAAAGCATATGGCAGTAAGGCAGGGTTGTTCATTCCCAGAGCCGATGAAGTGAATTTCAACTTTTACAACAACATGGTCACGCTAAGCGGTATCGTGGAAACCCCTGTCATCTCTCCAATTAGCCGAACGGCTATTCTATCTTACAAATACAAGCTAGTAGAAGTAATGACTGAAAATGGAGCGGTGATTTATAAAATAAAAGTAACCGCACGAAAGAAAGGAAACTTCACTTGTAACGGATACTTATACATCAATGATGGCATCTGGAATATCAATAGGCTCGAGTTATCCTTTGACAAAGGTGCTTTGAAGTTTTATGACAAATTCACACTCAAGCAGGCTTATGAACTGGTCGGTGATAGTCTTTGGCTAGCTACTCGTCAAGAACTTATCTATACGACCAAGCAGGGCAGTCAAAAGACTTTCAAAGGCAGCACCATCATCCAATATCAAGAATTTGAAAACAACTATGATTTTCCACCCAAATTCTTTAGCAATGAAATTGCGATCACAACGAAGGAAGCTTATAAAAGAGACTCTTCCTATTGGAGTAGTACCCGCCCAGAACCTTTGACTATAAAGGAACAAGACATGGTCTTCTACCGAGATAGTATTGAGGCTAAACACAATAGCACTGGATATAAGGACTCCATAGAGGCAAAATACAATAAAATCACTCTCGGTGACATCTTATATGATGGAATCGGATTTCGGAATCATCGAAAGAAAAAAAGCATCATATTCCCTTCATTACCAGACTTAATAGACTTTCAAGTAATTGGAGGATTACGACTGGGGCCTTCCGTATGGCAGTTTAAACGCTGGGAAAGCGGGAAATGGCTCTGGTATCGTCTAGGGCTCAATATTGGACTTAAAAACAAAGATCCACAAGGCAAATTTGGTCTTTTTTATAGATATGACCCACATAGATTAGGTGACATTCGCTTTCAATCTGGCAGGTCGTTCTATTCCGTCAATAGTGATGATGCTTATCTTAATCAATTAAAGATTTCAAACTTCATATTGCACGACAACATTGGTGGATCGCACCGAATTGAGCTATTCAATGGGTTTTATGTAAAAACTGGCGTATCCTATAGCGATCGACAATCGGTGGAAAATTTCGACACTTCATCCATTCTTAACAGAATAATCGATGAGACTGATCCTCTACTATTCGAAGATTATCAAGCACTAACTTCAGAGATTACGATCTCATACACACCGAAGCAGAAATACATCACTGAACCTACCTACAAGAAAGTGCTTGGGAGTAAATTCCCCACTTTTAACTTACTACATAAAAAGGGGTGGGAAGGACCATTTGCAAGTGATATCAACTTCGACTATGGTGAATTAGAAGTTACCCAAAATGCAGTATTAGGTATTTTGGGTAGCTCAAAATACAGCGCTAAAGTTGGAAAATTTTTCAATACCAAAGACCTTCGATTTATTGATTTAAAAAGATTTCGACAATCAGACCCTTTTTTATATTCAGACCCTCTTCAATCGTTCCAATTACTTGATACCTCTTTAGTTGCTACAGATTGGTTCTTTGAAGCACATCACCTCCACCACTTCAACGGTGCGCTAGTTAATAATATTCCACTTATCAAGAAAACTAGAGTACAAGTAGTGGTGGGTGTTGGTGCTTTGTGGGTAAAAGAAAGCAATTATCGTCATGAAGAAATTTTGGTCGGGCTAGAACGCGTATTCAAACTTGGAGCCAGAAGAAGACTCCGCCTTGGTCTCTATGGGGTAGCTGCTGAATCCAATCATACACGCCCAACTACTGATTGGAAAATCTCAATCGACATAATTGATACCTGGAAAAGAGATTGGAGTTACTGATAAACTGAATCTCTTTCATCTAAAAGAACACCCTGTGCAGTTGATTTAAAAACAGATAATATCTTTTTTGTTTACATCACGAATAATTTTAGGTGAAACACAAGAAAGAGCCTGTTTGACTAAATAATGGTATAGAAATCATCAAAAAATCGCATAGCTATCAATATATGAGGCTTGAAAATTGAATTTTATTTATGATTTTTTTTTAATTTCTAGAATGAAAAAAATTATTACTTCTATTGCCATTTCACTTTTTCTTTTCGCAGGCCTTACTTCAGAAGCTCAACTTCTGAATAGACTCAAGAACAAAGTAGCCAATAAAATCAGTGAAATTGAAAAGAAGAAAAAAGAAGATAGTTTTGGTACGGCCAATATCCAGCATTCGGCTTACGATGATATGTCCATTTCGCAATTGTCTAAAACGAAAATCATAAAAGAAGAAAATTTAACAAGAATAACTGGTTCTTGGTGGACGCATGAAGCTGATATTTTTGATGGATATTCTTTAAAGATTCAAGGAGAAGATGAGGTAGTTGAAGGAAGTTATCCAATAGGCGAGCTTATTAAATTTAGTGTAGCTTATGATCCAGCTAAAATGACCTAAAGAGCGGTATCTGCCAAATATCAAAACCTGGAGCTCACTTCTGGTAAAGTCACCATAGAGGCTATGGAAGAATCTTCCTTTATTATTAAGTTCTCCGGCACTGCTGACAACAAGGGGAAACAAGTGACAGTAAGTGGCGCCATTCAAACTGACTTAGTCGAAGTTTTTGATCAGAGAGGTTATCAAACAAGTAAAAAGAAGGGAAATAACACAGCATCTGACGATGCATCTGCGATGTTGAAATACATGAATCCAGGTGCTTCGACTAAAGATGTCAATATCAGAGATCAATACACTTTTAGTCCTAAAATAGAACATGAGGTGATTACTAGTAATAGTGAAGAACCCATTAAAATGAATTTTCTACTTACCAATGAAGGTGAATATTCTGGTATGAGCGTCAATTTAGGAGACTACGATGTTGAAGAAGGTGGTGAATCACTTATCATTACAGACTGTGAAGAAGTCCATATTTTTATCAATTCCGGAGGGATGAAAATGAGGCTCTCGCAAATGCCAGGCAATGCACAAAATTTACCTTCTCAAGATTTCAAAAAACCTGAGGGTTCAGAAATAAAAAAGACCGGTGCTTCCAAAAAAATCTTAGGATATACCTGCTTCGAATATGTCATTAAAGACGAGGGAATGGACGCACGTTTTTGGGTGACTTCAGATCTAAATCTCAAAAATTGGATGAATTTTGACACGGATGAGATAGAAGGTCATGTTTTGGAATATGATATTACTTCTAAAGATGTAGATATGAAAAGTATTGCTACTAAGATCAACGCAAAGGCAAACATTGTTATTAAGTCATCTGAATATCGTCAGTTCTAAATCTTAGCAAATTTCTAAACAAGTGTGACTTACTTGCAGTTTCCACAAGAACTATCAATTTGTTTCGCCTAAATCTCTTGAAAGTATTGAATTTTCGGTGCACTTACTTTAAGTGAAATGATTTGCTCAACGTCAAATGAGTCTTTTGAATAGAAGTAGACAAAATTATTCGATTTGGAGATACTTTTGATCAAATGATCAGACCCCTGATATACACTTTCTAAGACTTGTACTTCGCAATCTGATTCCCCATTACCGATAGCTATTAGATCACCAACGCGAATAGCTACCTTATTGATATGGTCTGCTATGTTTACTGTAAAGTCAAGTTCAAAGGCCTTCTTACTCCAGTAGTTGCAATGACCAAAACAAGACATTACATATTGATCTACAGGTTGTTCATAAATCATCTTAGGGGCAGCTAACTGTCCTATTTCACCCGACTGGATGACAGCTATCTGGTCTGAAATCGCCAAAGCATCCTTCGGATCGTGAGTCACCAATATAGTCGTGATACCTTCCTGTTTCAAGTACGAAAACACACTAGACTTCACCACTTCTCTAAGCGCTACATCCATATTGCTAAATGGTTCGTCCATCAGCAGCAATGAGGGTTCGTCAGCCAAGGCTCGGGCTATGGCCACGCGTTGTTTTTGACCTCCAGAAAGCTCTTGAGGATAGTGGTCTTTGTGAGTGTCGAGCATCAATACTTTGAGTAACTCTTCTGTATGGCTCCGCTGCTCCTCCTCGACATAGGCACGCAGTGGATAGGAAATATTTTCATATACCGTCCTATTGTGCATCAGCTGATAATCTTGGAAAACTGTGGCAATGCCATCAACGCCCGGCACCAATCTTTCGCTTGGCCCTATCACTTCATTACCATCGAATATAATTGCTCCCTCCACATCTACTAAGCCAGCAACTGATCTCAAGAGAGTAGTTTTCCCAACACCACTTTCGCCAACTATAGATAGCACTTTTCCTTCACCAAGATCAAAAGAGATGTCATTGATAATCTGTCGATTATCAAGTTTAATAGATACGTTTTGGAGTTTGAGCATAGATTAAGCTGAGCGTCTTCTTTTCAATTCTTTGCGAATCAAAGTTAGCTCCCTACTACTTTGCCCAGCAACAGAAGTATTCTCATCTGCCCGCCTGAGAAGATAGGGCATCACTGACTTAACTGGTCCATAGGGTACATACTTGGCTACATTATAACCTGCTTTTGCCAAGTTGTATGAGATGTTATCGCTCATACCATACAGTTGTGCAAAGTATACACGTGGATCATTAGTAGACATACTGTGCTTCTCCATGAGCATGACGAGGTAGTAATTACTGTATTCATTATGTGATCCACATACCATGGATACGCGTTGTTTATTATCAATGCAGAACTTCACCCCTTTGTCGAAGTCGACATCTGCTGCTGTTTTATCTGGTTGTATCGGGCTGTCATAACCCTTCTCTTCTGCTCTCTCTCTTTCTTTTTCCATGTAGGCACCACGAACCAACTTAGCTCCCAAGTAATATCCATCTCTTGCAGCATTTTGAAAAGCGTTTTTCAAATTTTGTAACATATCTACGCGATACATCTGAAATGTATTGTAAACAATAGCTTGGTCTTTATTGAACTGAACCATCATCTCATATGCCAAGTCATCAATAGTATTCTGAATCCAAGTTTCTTCAGCATCAATGAGAAGTCTAACATTGAGTTCAAACGCTTTAGCACAGATCGTTTGCACTCGACTTTTGACCCGAGCGAATGCATCATCCTCGTCATTATTCAATGTTTCTTTGCTCTGCACCTTAGCTAGCAAATCAAATGATCCAAGCCCTGTAATTTTAAATACCGAAAAAGGAATATTGTCATCCTTCTGGGATTGAATGATTGTTCGAATAGTTTCCTCCATTGTATTGTCAAAACCCTCCTCGGTCTTCTCACCTTCTACAGAATAATCCAAAATTGTTCCTATTCCAAACTTCCCCATATTGGCAATAGTCTTCTGACTATCTTCGATAGTTTCCCCTCCACAAAACAACTGAAAAATTGTATTTTTAATCGCCCATATCACAGGCAAGTGCAGGTTCAAAGCTAATTTCACAGATCCTGTAGCAACTTTAGAAATAGCAGGTTGACTTACTACACTGAAAAGAAAGTTTGCCTTTTTTAAAGCAGCGTTTGATTTGGCTGAAAACGCCACTGCAATGTCATCAAAAGATATTCCAGATTTTAAGTCCATATTATTAGTCTTTGGTAGGGCAAATATACTTTACGTCTGATAAATAAAAAACATTTCTGGCTTTGTACGTTAGACAAATAAAAGACAGCAAAACAATCTGAAAATCTATATCTTGCCTTTTTGTATTGAAGTATGAATAGTGTCATAAATAATCTAATAACCATTGCTGGGCCATGCAGTGCTGAAAGTCCGGAACAACTTGATCAGACTGTAGGTCAATTGGTTTCCCAAGGGATACGAACCATTCGCGCTGGCGTATGGAAACCACGCACCCGCCCAAATCAGTTTGAAGGCAAGGGAGAAGAAGCACTGAAATGGTTACAAGAACTAAAGGGGAAATATGACATTAAAACAACAACGGAAGTTGCTTCAGCACAACATGTAGATTTGGCATTGAAATATGACATTGATATCCTCTGGATAGGTGCTCGCACAACTGTAAACCCTTTCGGGGTGCAAGAAATTGCTGATGCTATTCGAGGGACATCAATTCCCGTCATGATCAAAAATCCAATAAATCCTGACCTATCATTGTGGATGGGAGCAATCGAACGAATAAATGGTGCTGGCATTGATCAAATAAGTGCTATTCACAGAGGGTTTTCATCCTTTCAAGAAACACGGTTTCGCAACCCACCCATGTGGCAAATTCCAATTGAACTGAAGGCTAATTTGGGCCATATTCCGTTGATTTGTGATCCGAGTCATATTGCCGGCAACAGAACGATGCTCTTTGAAGTTTGTCAAAAGGCACTCGATCTCAACTATGACGGGCTAATGATCGAAACGCATAATAATCCAGATCAAGCCCTTAGTGATGCGCAACAACAAATCACCCCTGATGTGCTAAGTGACTTACTTAGTAAATTGAGGATCAGAAAGGCATCTTCTACCGATATTACGTTCATCAATCAACTGGATGAACTCAGAGACAAAGTAGATCATGTTGATAGAGAAATCATCGAAATGATCGCTGCACGAATGAAGATGGTCGAACAGATCGGCAACTACAAACGTGACAACAATGTCACCATTCTTCAAATGGAACGGTGGAAACAAATCACCGAATCAAGGCCAGAATGGGGGAATATTCTAGATCTAAATCCTGATTTAGTTTTAGATATTTACAAATTGATCCACCAAGAGTCCATCAAGCAACAAACAGACATTTTCAACAATACCAGTGACTCTACTCTCAAGTAACAATACCCTTGGGACATTGGGCCCAGCCTATTCCTTTCATGACATCCTTTGCAAAAAGAATATTGAGCATTTGCCATTGCAGTATTTCACTAGCTTCGACCAAGTCTTTGAAGCTTTACAAAATAATGATATTCAATTTGGCTTGATTGCCATTGACAATTCCATTCATGGAGAAGTCGGCAATAACTCAAGAAAAATTTCTGAACTTGATTTAAAAATTATTAGAGAATATGAATTGCCTATCTCATTGCATCTTACGGCAAAGTCATCCTCACCCCTTTCTGATATAAAAAAAATCTATGCACATCCCGTAGCCTGGAATGAATGTCAAATCTTTCTAAATAACTACCGCATGGAGCATATACCTTCTTCAAGTAACTCTCAGGCCCTCATAGATCTAAACAACGATGATGAAGTAACGTCAGCGGCAATATCTGGTCAAGAGGCTATCCAACAATCTGGATTAAATATGCTGTGTAAAAACATTCACGATAGTGATCCCAATATCACAACTTTTGCACTTGTCACTAAAAATTAACTTCAAAATGCTTTGATTGAAAAGATCAATTGAACACATTCGACTTAATGAAAACATTCAGAAGCACATATATTTACTTTTATTTTAGTTATTGGACTAAATCCAAGTCAGTGTCTATGTGTGTATAAAAGATATTTATAACCAACATTAAGAGCCCTGACTTACAAGTCAGGGCTCTTTTTTTTACTCAAAATTTAAAAAAATTATGGCAATCAAGAAAGTAGAAGATTGGGGTTTGGGGCTTAAAACTCCCCTTTGGATAGCTGGACCATGTAGTGCAGAATCGCCTGAGCAAATTGAAAAAATCACTAACGAACTGGAAGGTAGTGCTGTAGGTATGTTCAGAGCCGGAATTTGGAAACCCAGAACCAGACCCAATGCTTTTGAAGGAGTTGGAGAAGAGGCATTGAAATGGCTGGAAATTCCAAAACAAAAACTTGGCATCCCGGTAACGGTAGAAGTCGCCAATGCGAAGCATACCGAAGCAGCCCTCAAAGCCGGGATAGATGTTCTATGGTTAGGAGCAAGAACTACTGTCAACCCTTTCTCGGTCCAGGAGATCTGTGATGTTCTAGAAGGAACTGATATTCCTGTGATGGTAAAAAACCCAATGAACCCTGATCTGCAACTCTGGATAGGTGCTATCGAAAGATTGATGAAAGCTGGAATTACTCGCATTGCTGGAATCCACAGAGGTTGTTCAAGTAATGTACCCTCAAGATTCAGAAATGATCCAGAATGGAGCATGCCTGTTCTTTTGAAAAGGGAATTTCCAACGCTGTCTGTGATCTCAGACCCGAGTCATATTTGCGGAAAGCGCTAAATGATGGGTGAAGTAAGTCAAGCGGCACTAAACTTCGGACTAGATGGACTGATGATAGAGACACACCACGACCCTGACAATGCATGGAGTGATGCCAAGCAACAGATTACACCCAAAACACTCAAGAGTCTTTTAGGCACCTTGCAAATTCGTCATTCACTAGATGAAACTCCAGAACTCAAGTCCGAACTTGATCAGCAGCGACAAACCATTGATTTACTTGATCAACAGTTAATTGAAATTCTATCACAACGTTTCAAAGCTATTAGAGACATAGGCGAGTATAAGTTGGAGCATAACTTATCGGTATTCCAGAGAGACCGTTGGGATGATGTGATCAACTCACGTTTACAACAAGCCAAAGCATCCGGTGTTGGAGAGACGTTTATGCGCCAACTATTAATGGATATTCACGATGAGTCTATTAAATTGCAAGAAGGAAGTATGCACAGCACTAAGGTTTAATATTATATGATGGATAAATCCGTAAGCATTGATTCTATTTCTGATTCGCTCATTAGTTTTCTTAAACAGAATGACTATAGTAGTATCTCTATCTTGGTTGATGAAAACACCGAACAACATTGTCTGCCATTTATTACTGACTTGGAAGATTATGAGCTGATCCGAATCAAGAGTGGTGAGATCAATAAGACCCTCACTACTTGTGGACACATCTGGCAAGAAATGACCGATGCTGGATTAGATCGGCATTCGTTACTAATCAACCTCGGTGGTGGAGTGATCGGTGATATGGGAGGATTTTGTGCAGCCACTTACAAACGTGGAATTGACTTTGTTAATATTCCAACAACACTGCTTTCTATGGTAGATGCTAGTGTAGGTGGTAAACTAGGAATTGACTTTGGTCCATTCAAAAATCATATTGGCTTATTTCAATCTCCGAAGGCCGTTTTGATTGATCCAGTCTTTCTTCGGACTTTACCCAAAAGACAGTTGAGATCTGGATTTGCAGAAGTCATCAAGCATGCGCTGATCACGGGCGTTGAAGATTGGGCAAAAATCATCAGTTTTGATTTTGAGAATGAAGATTTAAAATCGTTGATCGAGCGGGCTGTAGAAATCAAAAGCAATGTAGTTGCTCAAGATTGGAAAGAGCAAGGACTCAGAAAGACCCTCAACTTTGGACATACAATAGGACATGCCATTGAGAGTTATCACTTGGATAAAAGTGATGTCAATGTACTTCATGGTGAAGCTGTCGCAGCCGGAATGATCTGCGAATTATATTTATCAGAAAAAATTGGTTTCGGCTGTGATCAGAAGAAAGGTATTGAGATCTATATATTAGAAATATATGGAAAGATCTCAATCAACGAAGATGATTTCTCGGCAATAGCTAAACTAGCTACTCAGGACAAAAAGAATGAAAAAGGAGAAATAAGAGGAGTTCTACTCAAATCTATAGGTGATCCCTCAATCGATTCTGTTATTTCTAAAGAACAAATTTTGCAATCACTAAGGCATTACAAATCACTAGATATATAATATGTCATCCTCTTGTGTATCATCGACCTTTTTTTCATCTACAGACCTAGTTTTATTCTTCGAAGAGGTCTTGTCAGATATTAGGTTGGTACTCTTAGTGGTGATGACTGCTGTAACGGCCGCTCCAGCGGCAATTCCCAATGCTAATGCGATATTTTTAAAACTTAACTTCATATGATTATAAACGCTTATTTCACTGATTTAGTTTACATATATCGTACCATTTTTACTATTTATTCAACTTCATGACCGACAACACTTTGAATACCAGTGAAACCCCATATACCCTAGAAAAATCTCAGCTAAAACTACTGAGTGAGATCAAACTACCTACATCAAAAAGTATTAGCAACAGGGTATTGATTATTGACATACTTAGTGATGGAATCTCTAGTCTAGTGAATTTATCTAACGCTAGAGATACGGTAACTATGCAGCGGCTACTACAAAGCGATGAAGAAGTGCTTGATGTACTCGATGCAGGAACAACTATGCGATTTCTCTTAGCTTATCTTACAGCCACTAACCAAGTAAAAATTTTGACAGGTACTGACCGAATGAAGCAGCGACCTATTAGGGTATTAGTAGATGCATTACGTCAATTAGGAGCTGAGATTGAATATCTTGATAAACAAGGTTATCCACCAATTCAGATCAACGGGTTCGATCAGAAAGCAAGTCGACTAAGCATACAGGGCGATGTGAGCAGTCAATACATATCTGCGCTATTGATGATTGCACCCATATTACCAAAAGGGCTCAGTTTGACCCTGGAAGGCGCTGTAGGAAGTAAGCCATATATTGAGATGACCTTGAATATCATGAAGCTATATGGAATCTCATATAAATGGATAAATAATGTGATTTCAATTAATACTCAGCCCTATCAACCAGTTGACTTTACAGTAGAAGGAGACTGGTCGGGCGCGAGCTATTGGTATAGCTTTGTTGCACTCTCAGACGATAGCTCTGTAGTGCTGGAGGGACTTACAGAAGCTTCGCTGCAAGGAGATCAATCAATCGTAGAGATAATGAAGTCATTAGGCGTAAATACTACCTATACAGAAGATGGAGCTGTACTGACTAAAATAGATCATCAGACCACTTTCAATTATGATTTCATGCATTCACCTGATCTGACACAAACGGTGGCAGTGGTCTGTGCCGCGAAAGGTATCAATGCTATTTTTACAGGATTAGAAAGCCTGAAGATTAAAGAAACTGACCGCGTACTAGCCTTACAAACTGAGCTATCAAAAATAGGAGCGTCTATGAACGAGGAAGGAAATGAATGGATACTTGTCCCTTCTCCCGAATTACCGACCAAGGTAGATATTCATACTTATGAAGACCATCGAATGGCTATGGCATTTGCACCACTATCCCTGCTAATGGATGTGGATTTTGATGATGCTACTGTGGTTAATAAGAGCTACCCTGATTTTTGGAAAGATGTTGAGAAGGCCGTACACAAAACAACATAATGGGTTCCAGTGCATTTTTCTTTGTATATTCAATTATCAATCTTATTTGATCTCGCATGATTATAGAGTTATCGACTAGAGTAGTAAGCATCGTTCAAATTACATTCATCATGTTATTCATATTCTCCTGTTCATCGGATGATGATCTCGAAAAACAATCAATCATCTCTTTTGGCGTAGAAATAGATGTGACTATCGAAGGTTTGACTTTTGATGCGATGGAGCCTTTCATATCTCCTGATGGTAATTATCTGTTTTTCAACAATCTTAATGATGGAATCACTACTAAGCTATATTACGCGACCAAGGTAGACGCTGAGACCTTTACTTTAGTTGGAGAACTCAATGGAACTAATCAAACAATTACACCTTATCTTGATGCGGTAGCAGATATGAATATCAATGGGGATTTCTATTGGACGTCTACGAGAGATTATCCTTTAGAATTAAATAACCTGTTTCATGGAGAGTTTAATAATGGAAATGTCACCAATACGGGCCGGGTAAATGGAGACTTCAATAAAAACATTCCAGGATGGTTGGTCATGGATCACGGTATCAGTTTAGATGGTGAGTTTTTATATTTCAATAATGCCAGATTCGATGACAGTGAATGCCAAGGCCCTTGTGAGACAGAATTAGGCATTGCTCAGAGAGTCAATGCCACAACCTTCAATACAATTTCAAATTCGGCCGAGATATTGCAAAACATCAACAACCCAGATTACATTTATTACGCGCCTTCTATCAGTGGTGATGACTTGGAGTTGTATTACACCAGATACTTGAAAGGTGACATCACGGTCAGTACTACTTTTGAAATGTGCGTGGCCACCAGAGAAACCTCCTCTGCCTCATTTTCAAATCCAATGGTTTTGTTTTCAGAGACTATTGCTAATCTGATAGAAGCTCCAACTCTTACTGTTGATAAAAAAATCATGTACTATCATCGAAAAACGACTGACAGTCATAAGATTGTACTTCGCTATCGAGAGAATTAAATAGATTAATAATGAGTTATACGCGGTCATACTTACGCTGTATGCTATTGAATAAATAAACTATCAAGATATGTATAAGGATATTATTACCTACGAATTGGCGGAAGGCAAAACAAAAGAGCAACTTCTTGAAATTGCTAAGCAAATCGTGAACGATTGGATGAAGAGTCAAGATGGATTTATCAAATGGGAAATTCATACGAGTGGAGAAGGAAGTTATACAGACATTGTCTCTTGGCAGTCAAAAGAAGACGCTAAAAAAGCCGAGAAAGAAATGGTAAATATTCCGAATGCCTCTGACTGGTATGGCTGTTATAAAGAAGGAACTATCTCAAGTGAAAACTTAACGACTATTGCAGAGTTTTAGTGAGACATTGAAAAGAACTCGGGCATACATTAGATGATAATGATGTATCAAGAGAAGTGATACCCCTTCACTGCTAGATGAGAGTTGTCCTAATTATTGGGAGAGTATGGGAAACAACAGATTAGACAACCAATTGATCCAATACTTCCTACTAAAATATATTTAATGGATGATTACGCGTATTATTATATAATATTTATGTATTGACTTAAATTAAGAATTATGAAAAAAGGAATGATCAAGGTTAGTGTGCTATATCCAAATGGAGAAGGCAAAACATTTGATATGGACTATTATGTTAGCAAGCATATTCCCATGGTAAAAGAATTATTAGGCGACTCACTGAAAGGTGCTACTGTTGAAAAAGGTTTAGGCGGAGGTGCCCCTGGTTCACCAGCACCATTTGCCGGAATGGGAAATATGTATTTTGATTCGGCAGAAGACTTTGGAAAAGCATTTGGACCACATGCAGAAAAAATCATGGGTGATTTACCTAACTTCACTAATATTGAGCCTGAAATGCAAGTTAGCGAAGTGCTAATCTAAGCATAGAATCAACCTGCAATAAACATAGAAGTCAATATAACAGCTTCTATGTTTATTATATGCTACACCCACCGCCTCACCTTCCGACAGTACTCATGATATTCTTCTTTGAAAATTTCAGATAGTGTTTCTTCTTCTGGTTGGATCTGATATTTGGTCATATACCATACGAAAAATACCAAAACCAGAACATTGAATGGATTGCCAACCTTAATGACAAATCCTAGTAACAAAATGGACATAGCCAAATACATTGGATTTCGACTTACGCTATATATTCCTGTCTTCACTAAACTAGTTGCATTATCAGGGTGAAAAGGATCTACTGTCGTTCCTTGCTTTTTAAAAAAGCCAATCGCCAAAAGCAAAAGAATCACACAAACGATAAATGGAATCATTGCAGTAATCCTCTGACCTTCAAAATGCAATGTGAATGAAGAAAATATATATTTGCTTAGTGCCCACATTAATATCGCACAGATTACTACCACTATTACGGGAGGTATTTTGAGCTTCATCGTTTTACTCTTTAGAGACAACATTCGTAATCAGATGACTTGATAAGTCAGAAAAAGATGCAAACTACTTCATAAAGTGTTGAAATAATTTGACGCATGTATCAATCTACTCCCATACCAAGAGAACATCTCTCCATCAACTAACATTACTTTAGCGCTTGGACATAGCTTCTGGAAAGCAGCAATGTGCTTATCCTTAAATGGATAAGGTTCTGAGGACAGTAAAATGTATTCGGGATTACATGCTTGAATTTGCTCATCAGTGAGTTCTGGGTATCGAGTATCTTTCGTCAAGTTATCAAATCCAGCATAGCACAGCATTTCGTTGATAAACGTACCTGACCCAGCCACCATGTGCGGATCTTGCCAAATGAAGTAGAGTGCACTTTTGAGTTTCTCTGGTTTAAGGAGTTGATCAAATCCATTTTTAACTTTTGTTATCAATTGATTTGAAAGGTCCTGTGTTTGAGTCAACTTTCCCACCGATCTCATCATTTCCAAACTATCTTCAAGAGTGAATATGTCACTCATCCAGACTGGCCATTTCTCTTTGAGTTGTTCGATCCCCTCTTGATAGTTTTCCTCCTTGTTACCTATGATCAGATCTGGCTTAAGACTGTCAATTTTCTCAAAATTGAATTTCTTCGTTCCACCAATCTTGGTGAATGAACTTGCTTTATCCTTCGGATGAATACAAAATTTCGTAATACCCACTATTCGATCAGCCAATCCTAGATCGAAGAGTAGTTCTGTTTGAGAAGGCACCAATGAAACAATTCTTTGAGGGCTCGATGGACAGCTCACATCTAAACCCATTTGATCAGTTACTACTGTAAATTCCATGCTTTTTCATTCGTCTATACATAGCAGTACGTGTAAGCCCAAGTACCTCCGCAGTTTTGGTCACATTACCTTGATTTTGGTCTAATGAACTCAATATGAAATCTCGTTCCATCTCGTCCATCGTCCTTGGTTCGGAATGATCAACAGCTTTGACAGTTCTGCTGACAAACTGATCAATCGAATCGATCGAATTACCCTCACTTAAGATAATGGCTCTTTCGGTGGCATGCTGTAATTCCCTGATATTTCCAGCCCAAGAATGCGTTTTTAGTTTTTCCAGAACAGCAGGTTTTATCGTCAAGTTCTCCTTATGGTATTTCTTCCTATAAATAATAGAAAAATGCTCGACCAATAAAGGAATATCATCTAATCGCTGCTGTAAGGAAGGCAATTTCATTTCAACAGTATTAATGCGATAAAGTAAATCTTGTCTAAACTCTTTATCCTCCACCAT
>JAWUWD010000131.1:0-43568 GCA_034112085.1 Cyclobacteriaceae bacterium | reverse complement strand
ATTGCGTGTATTTATAACAGCCCGACAGCAAAAATAGTATGGATAAGTAAAGAATAATTCTCATTGTCATGGCAATTAAAATGTTAGACTAAACTAAAGCTTATCCTACAAATAAATAAACAGCGGTTCATTTTCTTTATTTTTTTACACATCTGATTATCTTACATGTATGAAATTTTGGTCGCAGCATCTTATTTTGGGGTTGTCCCTCTTCGTTAGTTATTCAATCGAGGCACAAGAAGACCCTCAAAAATCATCTGTATCAACCTCAGGAGGTCAAGAATATCGAGCAGGCAAATTCAAACGCGTGTGGCTGGGTGACCACTACCGAGATTCTTGGACAAGAGAAATCACCATTCCAATCCTTGATCTGAAAAATACATTTGGTGGAATTACTCCCTACGAACGTGGTGGTGGAAGACAGACCACTAGCCTAAAGTTTAGGAATAGCAAGGGCATAGAATACGTATTCCGGTCAGTAAACAAAGACCCTAGTAAGGCAATAGCCATAGAATTGCGAGAATCACTTATTGCTGATTTACTTCAGGATCAGACCTCCACCCAGCATCCATATGGTGCTGTAGTTGCTTCAGATTTATTGGACAATACAGACATTCTACATGCACGGCCCGTGCTATATGCGATGCCTGACGACCCCGCCCTGGGCATCTATCAAGCTGAGTTTGCCAACCTTTTAGGTATGCTGGAAGAAAGAACCATCGCTGGTCCTGACAAGATAGTCAGCACTAAAAAAATCTTTCATGAACTGCTCGAAAAACCAAATCAGGTGATTGATGACAACAACTTCGCAAGAGCCAGAATGTTTGATATCCTAATGGGTGACTGGGGAAAGCACGAAGACAATTGGAAATGGGGGCAATACAATGAGGGAAAGGGTAAATTATTCAAGCCAATTCCGCGTGACAGAGACCATGTCTTTTCTAAATGGGATGGAATTCTGCCTTGGTTAACAGATCGAAAGTGGGCAAAACCATCGGGTGAACATTTTGACCATGAAATCAACGATCTCAAAAGTTTGACTTGGCAATCCAGGCACATGGATCGTTTTCTAGGCAGTCAACTAACCAGGCAAGATTGGATAGAAGCTGCTCAGGCTATTCAAAAGATGATTTCAAATGAAAAAATTGATCAAGCAGTCAAGAAACTTCCATATAAAGTCTACGAAATATCAGGGGATGAAATTTCTTCCAAACTAAAATCAAGATTGCAAGATCTCCCTAACTATGCTGAACAATATTATGAATTGCTTTCAGGTACGGTGGATATTGTCGGAACCGCTAAGAAAGAGCGTTTCAAAGTAAGCTACAATGATGACCAAAGCGTTGATGTCACTATGATGTCCTACAAGAAAAAAGTCATCTATCAAAGACATTTTATAGCGGATGAAACGGATGAAATAAGACTCTATGGTTTAGCAGGAGAGGACAAATTTGCATTAGAAGGCACTGATACCAATGAGATTCTTATACGAATCATTGGAGGAGATGGAGATGACCAAATACAGGAAAATACAGATATACAGGGCAAAAAAGTGTTGGTATATGATGAAAGTATGTCGACTGATCTTTCAAACCTCAAGGGTGTATCATTAGTGGACTCCAAAGATACAAGTGCCTATTCGTATGACATGAAAAGATTTGCCTACAACACTTTCTTCCCAATCGCTTATCTTTCTTACAATTCTGACAATGGACTTGGAGTAAGTCTGGGTGCCAGTTTCGTTAATCACAAATTCGGTAAACCTGATTTTAGCAGTAAACACAGTTTTGGAGTAGGAGCCACGACAGAAAGTAATTTTGATTTCAGTTATACAGGACGCTTCAGATATTTCATAGGAAAGTGGGATTTGGAAGTGAATGGTGTACTTGGACTACCTTCACGCTTTGAAAATTTCTTTGGTTTGGGCAACAATTCTATTAAAGATGAAGACCTATTCGGCAATAATTATTATCGTTCACGATTTGACACTTACCAATTGGGGTTGGCCATCACGCAAGAAGTATTTGATAAAAACACACTCACTATAAGTACACGTTACGAAAATTTTGATCCTGAAGTCTCTTCTAATTCCTTCATTGCTACTTTACCTTCTGATGTCATTGCAGGACTTAACGAGTTGACAGTCGTCACTACTGGGTTTGAGTATAAATTCGACCTCCGAGATCGGGCAGCATTGCCAGAAAATGGAACTAGTTTACAACTCGGTTATCATCATGGATTTATAGATGCAGTTGGTTTTGGAAATGGATATGATCAATTTCAAGGCACGGCAGAATATTATAAATCAACCAAAAATAGCAAGCCATTCACATTAGGGCTTAAAGTCGGTGGAAGCATGAGCAGTGATGAAGTTCCCTATTTCAAAAGAGTGTATCTCGGACAAAATGACAACTTACATGGGTTTGTTAAAAATCGGTTTACAGGGAAATCCAATATGTTTATCAACTCAGAGCTCCGTTGGCAAATCACATCTGTGCGAAGGGCTTTTGTCCCTTTTAAATTTGGTGTGAGAGCAATATTCGATGCAGGAAGAGTTTTTGACGATGCTGACATCAATGACAATGTGCATCAGGGTTATGGTGCAGGAATCTATTTTGTGCCAGTATCTGAAAAATTTGCGATCAATATTACTGCAGCATTCAGCGAAGAAGAGTCTGGGCTGTTACTCTTCACTATTGGAAGTTATCTCTAACCAGATGGCAAATAAAAACACCTATTCAGCAATAAGATAGTTTTTAACATCATCATTTGCCTTCATTAGTTCCTTCATCTCTTCAATCGAGTACTTGGGTGTGATGTGCTGTGGGCAGTTCCAATCAAATGCTTTAAGATGAAAGATTACTAAGCGCTCCACTTTCGCTTCATAGTCTTCCACTACCAATTTTCCTTTCAACTCTGGGTGTTTTTCTGGATCAAGAATCTCCGTTTCAGCCCAGATTTTCAGTCGAGTTTTGGTAGGATAGTCAAGCAGTATCAAAGCTGTCTTCTGTGTTGCTTTGATATTGCCCGTGCTGATGTATTGCATGTTGCCACGGAAGTCAGCGTATCCGATGGTTTGGCTATCTATTACTTTGAGAAATCCCTTTGAACCTCCTCGAAACTGTACATATGGCCAGCCATTTTCCCCAACTGTAGACATATAGAAGCTATCCATGCCTCCTATATGTGCAGTCTCTCTTTGAAAAATGTGAGATTGGTCTGGGCCATTCTCTTCCATTCTTTGGTATGACTTCCTTGACCCATACTTTTCTTGCTCCACTCTGACACTGTCCGTGAATGCAAATTGAGTGAAATTCTGTTTCATGGTATTCTGATTTAATTCCCTTTTTGAGCATCCATTTTTAATGCCTCAGCCTTTTTATAATATTTTGCCGCCTTTCTTTCATCCTTTTGAGCTGTATACACATCACCCAATCCAGTCAATGGAATTTCAGATTCAGGATGTAACTCACTTAAATAATTGAAGATCTCTATAGCCTGATCAAATTTCTGATGTTTCAAATAAAATTCAGCAATAGGACTTGCTCGACTTAGTCTTATTTGGCCCAAGAAGCTGTGTTTGCTAAATTCTGTCACCAACAAATGAAATTGATCATAATCATTGGCGCGAATGGCAGCCCGAGTTGTACTGAACATTGTCCATCCACTCAATTCAGAAGAAAAACCATACAACCTTGCGCGTTGCAAATTGTAACTATACATGTTCATCAAGCCTCCCTTGCTCTTAAAATCTTCCAGAGTTGTGAATTGTAACGCAGGATAGAAATGATAGTAATTCTTCACGCCATGATACATAGTCGCATATGGTGTGGACCTGTGTTCTTCCCCTCTCAATTTATTGTATGTCCAATCAATGTTTGGAGGATTACCTATCTCAAGTAAGTCACCTAAGTAGTCCGTGCCTTGTCCAACCACACTTTCGTTCTCGCTAACGGCAAAGTACAAGTATGATTTAGTGTCCCTTTTCAACATATCATCCAATCCCTTCATTCTGGCAACAGAAGAAGTCATATTTGCATCACTTAATGGATAAGGACTTGCAGCTATGTGGGCATCAAAGAGTGCTGGATTATCCATCATGGTTTGTATCACGAAACCTCCTCCAAATTCCCATCCAAAGAGCAGTCTTTCATCGTTGGTTTTGAAATTGTCCTCTACGAAGTTGATGACATCCTTTGTCAAGAATTCTTGAAAAGAATTTGCAGGACCATTGAAATGGCCGAATCGATCTGGATATTTATTCGTAATTCCAACCACTATAAATTCTGGTGTTTGTTCAAAATGAGTAAATGATTTGAGCAAGCTGACACCATATAAATAAAGTCGCTGACCATCCAGAATATATAGCACAGGGTATTCGGTATCAGAACTTTCGTAACTGGCTGGCAAGAATACTTGAATTTCTCTCTCTTCCCCTAAGATCTCTGAGTTGATCAGGTAATTTTTACCTGCCATATTATCTGTTCCTTCGATATTATCTTGAGCGATTGTGCTGGTGAAAAAAGTGCAGAGAATCAATAGAATTAATAGTGTTATTGACTTCATGGTATTAGTTGGAGTTGTGAGTGTTTTCAAATATTAGTTATATCAGCGGCTTCAATTCTGCCAAAGTTGTAGGGATCAATTCTGATACTGTCGGGTGAATATGTACTGCTCGTTGAATCACCGTATACGGTGCATCAGCATACATGATGTCTAAAAGTGAATGTATAATTTCATCTCCTTCTATACCCAGTATCGTTGCACCCAGGATCTTGTCAGTCTCTGCATCCACCAATATTTTCATGAAGCCATAGGTCTCCCCTTTTTCTTTAGCCCTAGCGATGCGCTTCATGGTACGAACTCCCATCAGTACCTTCTTCCCTGACTTTCTCGCTTCAGTTTCCGTAATGCCTATACGTCCGAGTGCAGGATCGATAAACAATCCGTAGCATAGAATTCTGTCAGACACTTTCCGCGGATCATTATCAAATATAATGGCCGCTACTATCTCAAAGTCATTGTAGGCAGTGTGCGTAAATGCTCCTTGCCCATTACAATCTCCAAGAGCATATACGCCTTTGACATTGGTTTGAAGATGGTCATCAACTTCAATATAGCCTCGTTTATCCGTGGCAATACCTGCCTTTTCAAGCCCCAAGTCATGGGTGTTGGGGTTTCTACCAACAGCCAATAGTAGGTGGCTACCAATTATTTCATTGTCTCCGTTTTGGCAATCTACATTGACCACCACTTGATCATCTTGCATCCTTGCACTAAGACAATCCGCCTCGAATCGAAATTTGATGCCTTCATCTTCTAATATCTTTTTGATTTCATCTGACACATCTTCATCTTCCCTGCGCACCAAACGATCACCTCTGTCTATGATCGTCACTTCACTGCCAAATCTGCGGTACATCTGTCCAAACTCCAGTCCTATATAACTTCCTCCTACGATGATTAAATGCTTTGGCACAAAGTCAACATCCATGATGGTGCTGTTGGTAAGGTGCTTCACATCTTTAAACCCTTCAGGCACCACAGCCCGTCCTCCTACATTGATGAAGATCTGGTCCGCTTTCAAAATTTGATCTCCCACACTGACCGTATTGGGACCTTCGAATCTTGCATGCCCCTCAAAGACAGTCATGTTCTTGGTATTCTTCAGCCAGTTCTCTACTCCTGTGGTAGATTGGTTGACAATCGCATCCTTTCTTGCCTTGACAGCTTTCATATCAATTGAGATGCTACCTTCGATATTGACACCAAAGTCAGCGGCTCTACGTGCCATGTGTGCAGAACGCGCACTAGCTACCAGTGCTTTGGTGGGTGTACACCCGTTGTTGACACAAGTGCCACCAAATAATTTTCGTTCGATGATTGCTGTCTTCTTGCCTTCGGCAGCAAATCGGGCTGCGATAGAAGGACCAGCTTGTCCAGTTCCGATTATGATTGCGTCAAATTCTTGCATAGTTGATTGGGTTTAGTGTTGTTACAGAGTCAATTCAGCTGTAATCAAACCATAGATGTATTACAATAGGTAGCCTTTTCAAAGTCTCTAATGTTGATCGAAATGATCGGGACCTCAGGAAACATGGTATTCAATTCACTTACAATCTTGTTTGATAAATTACTTTTCTGATCTGTGTTTCGACCTTGCATGATATTGGCGAAGACATGAATAAAATCATTGGCATCTCCAATATTGAAATACTTAAATGGGTTGATTCGCACCTTAATATCTGCTTTGGCAAAAAGTCCAGTTGCCAGTGCCGTGTCATATACTGCTTGCATGAGTTCCTCTGGAGATTTCAGCGCTATTATATTTTCTGAGCAATCAATTACGAAGTGTGGCATATCTTATTTTTACGTTGAATTTACAAAAATTCATTATTGATTGTGAAAGAAGCGGTGAGCCCAACGCTAAAGTTTCTTGGCAATTTATGCACCCCAAAGATAGCCCTTGAGTGTTCTCCTTTGTCACCTAGTACTTTTACAAATAGATCAGATGCGCCATTGACAACTGTGGGAGAATCATCCCAGTCATCGCCAGATTGAAAATAAGCATCAATATGATTTAGACCTATGACATTGTCAAAGCCGATTTTGGCATTGACCTGAGTCAGTACATTAAGTGCACATAGTTCCATGGCTTTATAGCCTTGATCGGTAGATAACGCATCTCCTAGCCGTCCTTGATACAAATAATCTTTGCCGTTTATGGGGAATTGAATCGCTAGATATGCGATGTTTTCACGAATGTTGACGGATACATAATTGCCTCCAGGAGTAGATACTTCTGGCAGTGATAATTTGAGTTCTTTGAGTTTATCTAGTGGATTCATTTTGCAATGTTTTGAATTTAATAATTTCTGGAGGTGAGCTCCAATGATTTGGTATATCTAACGTACGTAGCACAGGAATTTCAGATGTGATACATCCAAAATATTATATTTTAAAAGGTGAGCTAAAGATTCCATCAGTGTGATAACGATGAATAGTAGGCAATAAGGTAAAGTATAGATATGTGTGTTTCTTATAAATAGCATGACCCTTCATCCGTGTATAATTTAATACTATATTCATCACCCTTACAATTGAAAAACAGCAACAAACAGAGACCAAATGAACTTCAGAAATACGCGTAGGTGGCAAATCATAAAGCAATACGTCATTGGATGGACCTTTGCCTTCGCATTTTTTAGCATTATCAGAGGTGAAGGAACAGAAGAATTAGGCTCGGTTCAATGGGAAGTTTGGGAATCAATCGCGAGCGCTTTCATTATGGGGCCACTCTTCGGATTAATCTCTGGTTTGGCTCAAATACTAACTGAGGAACGGGGTTACAAACAAGTATCTATTCAAAAACTACTGATTCTCAGATTCGTATATGGCATTCTCTTTCTGGGATCTATGATTATTTTGGCCTATCTAATTTATGGATCGAATATAGGATTGATTCAATTTGCCTTTGAACCAGGCAGTTTCGCCATCTACCTTTATATAATCTCTGTCGATATTTTTCTATTTTGCCTAAGGCAAGTGAACCTGTTCCTAGGGACTGATAACCTTTGGAGACTTTTACGAGGTAAGTTCTATACTCCTCGAGAAGAAGAACGAATCTTTATGTTTCTTGACCTCAAGTCTTCAACAAAGCATGCTGAAAAACTGGGCCACATCAAATACAGTAAACTGATTCAGGACTGCTTTAGCGACTTAGGAGTTGTGGTCGAAAATGAGTCTGAAATTTACCAATACGTAGGAGACGAAGTAATATTGACATGGAAACTTCATGATGGATTAAGAAACCAAAATTGTATCAATGCATATTTTAATTTCAAACAGCAATTGATCAAAAAACAAGAATACTACATGAGTAATTACAACCTTAACCCACATTTCAAAGCAGGTATAAATTCTGGCATAGTCACCGTGACCGAGGTCGGTAAGTACAAAAAAGAAATCGCCTATCACGGAGACACGATCAACACCGCTGCCAGAATTCAAGGTAAATGCAATGACTTTAAACAAGAGCTGTTGATCTCAGGAAACTTGAAGGATCAGTTAGACAATATGGCCTTTAATTTTGATAGACTTGACAGCATCGCACTAAAAGGGAAAGAGCAGAAAGTGCTTGTTTATGCAGTTCATGAAGCGCAAAACCTGTGAAACATTTTATCAATAATTGAGATGATGCCGATAGTGACAAATTGCATTCTGAGCTATTACCACTTAGTATCAACCCAAGTTTTTTGTTCTGCAAGAGTCAAAAAGCTCCATGCGACAAACCGGCTTACTTTGTTGCCTTGTCCCATCTCAATGGTTCTTACATTTACCACATCAACCTTCTTGATAGCCAAGTAAATGCTATTGAGGTTGGACTGCTTAGAGACTAATGTTGTGAACCATAAACAAGACTTAGAGAATTGTTTACTCTGGTAAACCATATCACTAATGAACTTCTTTTCTCCTCCTTCGCACCACAGTTCATTATTCTGTCCACCGAAGTTTAAAGTAGCTTTTGAAGCCTTCTTCTTATATAGGTTACTCAACTTACGAAGAGTGCCCGACTTAGCCTCTTCTGCTGATGAATGAAAAGGCGGATTACAAATAGTCACATCTATCTTCTCCCCCACCTTGAACACTCCCTCAAGGATACCTTTGGGGTTTTTCTGTAACCTCAGTTCCATTTTACCCTGAAGAGAAGGATTATGCTCCACTATGTGCTGCGCAGATTGGATCGCAACGGAGTCTATATCTGACCCAACAAATGACCATCCATATTCCGCAGTACCGACTATCGGGTATATACAATTGGCCCCTACCCCTATATCCAAACACCTAACTTTATCGCCTTTGGGTATTTTCCCGTGATTGGTGCTCGACAGTAAGTCTGCTATATGATGAATATAGTCTGCACGTCCAGGGATTGGTGGGCATAGATATCCTTCTGGTATATTCCACTCCTTGATTCCATATTGATTACTGAGCAATGCGCGATTAAGCATTAAAACTGCTTTTGGATCGCTGAAGTTAATCGACTCCACTTTGTATTTATTGAGCACTACAAAAGCAGCAAGTTCAGGAGAGCTATGAATCAATTTCTTGAAGTCATAACGTCCTTTATGCTTATTTCTTGGGTGTAAACTCGGTTTGTCCTGCTTAGGTTTTTGCATCTAGAATATGGCTGATTATGCAGCTTATTTCACATCATCAAGCAGTTCTTTGATCGAACGCTCCAGTTGTTCGTCAATTCCATTATCAATCTTTCCGGGCATGTTTTTCACTTTGATAAGCGGCTCCGTCTGATTGTTTTCCATCCATTCTCCAGCCTTATTCTTGGCACTTACAGGCACTACTCCCCAATAACCTCCATTAGGCAATCCTTCCCAGCCAGCAAAGCTACAAGTCCCTGGCACGGGCATTCCTACGGTCTTTCCTATTTGCAAATCAGTATATCCACTAGCGAAGCAATGTCCATCACTATACATGGATTCGTTGAACATCGCCAAGGTTGGCTTCGTCCATCGAGATGTTGGCTCACCTCCCACTTGTCTAGCTTCGGTTTCATAAGTAATAAAGGGAACACCTGTAAAGAACATTGCCAAATCAGCAACCAAATCTCCTCCTCCATTGAAGCGTGTATCTACAATCACTGCTTTCTTATCTAGGAATTTACCCATCATGAGTTCATAAATATTACGGTATGGACCATCTCCCATTCCGGGGATATGAACATATCCCAAAGCTCCATTGCTTTTTTCGGCTACTTCTTTTTCATTGATTTTCACCCAACGATTATAAAGTAATGTGTTCTCTGCACCAATAGAAATGGGCTTCACTGTGATCTGCTGTCTTGCATTACCATTGGCTGGATCTACCACGTCCAGTAGTGTAATCTTTCCTGCCATTCTGTTAAAGTAGCTTGCAACATCTCTTGAAGGTAAGATAGTTACTCCGTTGACCTTTTCTATAATCATTCCAGCTTTGACTTTCAAAGCAGCTTTATCCAATGGTCCACCATTAATTATTTCTGTGATCTTAATACCATTACCCATATGGGTATAATCCATGAAGATCCCAAGTGAGGCAGTTGCATCTCCGTTGTCAATGTTGCTTCCAAATCCGCTTCCTGCATGTGACACATTTAGTTCGCCAAGCATCTCAGACAGCATCTCAGAAAATTCGTATGAATTTCCAATGTGTGGGATGTACTTTTGATATTCCTCTTTCAATTTGTTCCAATCTGCTCCATGGAAGTTTGAATGATAGAAAATTCCCTTAGTTCTAATCCACACATGATCAAACATATATTGGCGTTCTGCAGCTTCATCTAACTCCATTTCACCCTTGATTTTAATCCCTGTTTTCTTGCTTGCCTCTGTATCAATTTTTGAAATACTTCCTCCACTCAATAAGTACAGATTCTCTTCTTTCTTATCCCACATCAAGCTACCCGATCTAGCATCCAGTTTAAGCGCTATACTTGTTTCCTTGGTACGAAGATTAGTCTTCCACAAGTTCATGTTCTTTTCAAACCTTGCCAAGTAGAAGAGCGTTTCTCCATCTTTTGACAATACGGCATCTCCGATGCTAGATGAATGAATAGTAAATCGCTTCTTGCGATCCTTCATTCCGTCCCAATCAAAAGTTAGCAGTTCTACTTTAACCTCTTCTTTGTCCTTATCTTTCTTTCCTTTCTTCTTATCGTCCTTATCATCGTCACCTTCTTCATCCTTCTTGTTTGCCTCATCTATCTCTTTCTGGAGATCAAATTCTTCTTTTGACAAACTGAACTTATCCCATCCCTCTTTGGTAAAGAACATACTATACACATCTGATTGACTTCTACCGCTGGTCGCATAACTTTTCAATCCATTTCTATTGCTAAACCATATCATCTGCTTACCTCCATTTACCCACTTTGGCGAATAGTCATAATAACCGCTTTCTGTTAAGTTATGTCGTTGCTTGCCATCTGCAGACATCAACAATACTTCACCGTTATTGAGACTCGCTCCCCAATCAACCAATAACCACTTACTGTCTGGACTCCAAGTGAAATTTTGGTCACCATCGCGCATGTGAAACAAGTCATCAGGAGTGAGAAGAGTAGTGGTTGCTTTAGTTTCTAAGTCCATTACTTTGAGGGTTCTACGTCCTTCGATGTAGGCCATTTTCTTTTTATCTGGTGAAAACTCTGGCAAGTAATTATCCATTGATCCACTCACTAGCGTTTCTTCCTTGAGAAGCGTAGAGATGAAAAAGTAAGCTTCTTCGTCCCTTACTTTAGTGGTCTTATAAATTTGCCATCTGCCGTCTCGTTCACTAGCATAAACAACTCCTTTGCCATCAGCGGTAAACTTCACAAATCGTTCTTGCTCAGGTGTACTTGTAATACGTTTGGTAAATGTTCCATCTACCGCAGTCACAAATACTTCCCCTCTAGCAATAAATGCTATCTCTTTACCATCAGGAGAAACATCCATCTCTCTCACTCCTCCATTGATTGAAATGAATTTGTCCGAATTAGATGATGCCTGTGTTCTGATATTGATATTGACTTTCTTAGGCTGTTGCCCTTCTACCGTTGTGTATATCTCTCCATCTTGACTAAAGCACAATGTTCCACTACCGATACTTAAAGATCGTACCGGGTGCATATCAAAATTAGTCAATTGACTAGCAACACTATTCTCCGTCAAACTCTGCTTATGTATGTTGTATACCCCACTTCTTTCACTTAAAAAATAAATCGACTGTTCGTCCGAAGCATAAACAGGATGACGATCTTCAGCTTCATGTGAAGTGATCATTTTATGTTCTTTAGTATTGACATCGTAGGTCCAAAGGTCTCTAGTGATAGCAGAAGTATGATGCTTTCTAAACTCATTCTCTCCACCTTTTTTGTCATGATAAATAAATTGCGTTCCAGCATTATTGACTTGGACATGCTCAGCGGGGACTGTAAGTATTTGCGCTATTCTCCCTCCTACTATTGGTACACTATATAGTTCTGGTTGTGATCTGTGAGGGTGTTGGCGATGCTTCACATCATCCAATCGTAACCCTCCAAATAGGATATTTTTGTCATCCGAAGAGAATGAGAATGGTTGTTCGTCATTGCTATGAAAGGTCAGTCGAGTAGCTGATCCTCCTTGCGCATCCATCGTGTGGATATCAAAATTTCCATAACGATCGGAAGCGAAGGCTATCGTCTTGCCATCCTTGCTCCATACCGCTTTGTAGTCATGTGCCTTATGAAAAGTAAGCTGCTTAGCATCTCCACCTGCTGCGGGTACTCTGTATAAATCACCTTTGTAAGTGAACACGATAGTTGATCCATCTGGAGATATTGCTGGATATCTGGCCCACTGAGGGCTAACTTGAGCCATAATGGCTGATGTGAAAAACAGGAATAATATGGCAATCTTGGACTTCATAATATGTTGTTTAGTTCATTTCAGTTTCTGGATACAATATAGAGAAATCCAATCCCATTATTTATAAGAATAGTATTAACGGTCATGAAATTATAAGAATGTGAAAAGCTCTCGACACTTTTGAGCGATTTGCTTACCTTTAGACTGCTAAAAATATCGCTATGCTCAAACGTCCTAGAAGAAATCGTAAATCTGCTGCCATCCGTGATTTGGTACAACAAACCATTGTCACGACTGATGACTTTATCTTTCCATTGTTCTTACTTGAAGGGAAAAACAAAAAAGTAGAAGTGGCCTCTATGCCTGGTATATTCCGCCTATCACTGGACAATATGCTCAAAGAGATTGAGGAATGCTTGAAGCTGGGAATCAAAGCATTTGATGTGTTTCCAGTAGTAGATGACAAGCACAAAGACAAAGAAGCAACCCAAAGCTATAATGAGGACTTCTTCTATCTGAAAGCATTGGAATCCATCAAGGCTACATTTCCTGAAGCCTGTATCATGACTGATGTTGCTATGGATCCATATAGTAGTGATGGACATGATGGTCTTGTAGATGAGGATGGGAATATTCTCAATGATGAGACCCTAGAAATACTCGGTGCTATGGCACTTGCTCAAGCAGAGACTGGTATTGACATCATAGGACCATCTGACATGATGGACGGACGTGTAGAGTATATCCGCGATGTGCTCGATGACAATGGCTATGAAGATGTTTCCATTATGAGTTACACCGCAAAATACGCTAGTGCATTTTATGGACCATTCCGAGATGCACTTGACTCTGCCCCTAAGTCTGGTGATAAGAAAACCTATCAGATGAACCCTGCCAATCAAAGAGAAGCTATCCTTGAAGCTGATCTAGATGAGGAAGAAGGGGCTGACTTCTTGATGGTAAAACCCGCATTGGCATACCTTGATGTAATCAAACTACTCGATGACAACTATGACCTCCCAATCGCGGCATACAATGTAAGTGGAGAATATGCCATGCTTAAAGCTGCTGGCCTCAAAGGTTGGTTGGATTATGATAAGGCTATGCAAGAGACACTACTTAGTATCAAACGTGCTGGTGCAGATATCATCTTGACGTATCACGCAAAGGAGTTTGCCTTGCTCAACAAATAGTTAAATCGCAGGAATACATAAATCCACTATACACTTCTTCTCAGGATGCTGATTGAAGTCATTATGATAGATTTCAAATGGGTCTTGATCCGCCTTTTTGTAGCCATTTTCGTTCATCCAAACAAATAGGTTTCCCCAAGCCGAAGGAAATTCGTTAGCCCCAATTTCCATATGAGCCACTATGAATCTACCCCCTTCAATGGCTCGAATAGATACAAAATCATCTTTTAGTATCTCGTCATCCAAGAGGATACACGCACTCATTCTGACTTTATCAGGAGGGGTGATTTTGAAGCTATCATGAAAAACAGTAATCATTTTAAGATCAGGACTATCCATCAGCCCTTTTGGAGCAGCCCACTTCACCAATCGTGCATAAGTACCCCCTAAGTTTTCCGCACCGATGCTGTCCATATAGGCGAGATTCATTTTAGCGAGTTCTTTGACTTCTATATTTACATTCATATCAATCCATTCTAGTTGATTATCTATGTTACAAATGTACTCTTCAAAGAGTGGCGAATGTTGTCCATTCTTGCTTTTGACTTGGCTAATCTTGCTATATCTACTTGGACTCTCTTCTCTGAATATTGATGGACTTACCCCGTAATATTTCTTAAAGGTTCTGGTGAACGAAGAGTTGCTACTGAAGCCATGCATCAACGACAATTCAGAAATAGAGATCTCTGATCTACGTATTAAGATCGAGGCAGCTTTCTCAATTCGTCTTCTGGTGATGTAGCTATTGAGCGTTTCACCCATTTCTGTTTTGAACAATCTGTGAAAATGAAACGGAGAAGTATGTGCTGCTGAAGCTACTTTGTCAAGGCTGAGTTCACCGTCTAAATATTCATCGATGTATTGAAGTACTTTGGTGATGATTGAGTTATTCATCGCATCAATATTCAAAGTTCCTCAATGCTAAAGTCATTGCCTCTCCCAAACTGGATCAATTCTTTGAGCTGATAATGCTCCAGTGTATGAAGATCTTTTAGTTGATAGTTGTCCCTTTCCAGATATCTAAGAACTTCAAACTCACTACTGTCTCCATAGTTGGTCAGTCGGTATTTTTTCCCAGCACGGATAACATTTATAGAAATTCCCTTCATGTATTGATCAATTGATGCGCAATTTGAAAATTCTTTTGTTGATCACAAATATATTCCCTTCAGTATATGAGTAAAAGTGGTTATGACCTATGTTTATCTTTAGCAGTTTGGCTATTCTGTTATTCCCTGCTGCAGTGCTGATGTAAATTGAAGATGGCATAGCCTAATTTGAATTCAAGGTTTTTTAATGAAAATGATCTAGATTAGATTTCATAATATTATATATAGGACTTGTTGTGCACCACAAGAGACATACCATGAATAATTTTAACTTCAAAAGACGAAACTTAGTTTCAGGCCCGCACCTAATAGGGTCTTTGCTGATAATTGCAGGTTTATTTGTTTTGGTGAGTCCAGTATTTTTAAAACATGAAAGTTCCATAGAAAGGGTTTTAGCTGTAGGGGTAGGAGCTATAATTTTTGGACTTGTAATCGTATCTTCATATAGTGGGACAATTATTGATTTTTCCGAAAAAAAATTTAAAGAATATTTATCAGTTGGCAGTTATAAAATTGGCGAATGGGCAACGCTGCCTGTCATCTTGAAGGTGAAAGTAATTTCAACCAGCTATATGAGCACAAATACATCGAATGGAATAAGTCCAACACTTTCAGGTAAAATAATCGATTTTAAGACCCTGTTGTATTCAAATGCTTCTAAGCCTGTGTTTTCATTTATATATTCAGATAGGAAAAAAGCCGTCAGGCATGCTGAGAATTTAGCCTCTGATTTGAATGCTGATTTGGTTCTTGAAATTCCGGAAAGATAGTGAAGATTTAAATGTTGTTGCGAATCTAAGAGGTGCCTAACAAAAGCTATGATGAATGAGGTCCTATCAGTCAGGATACTTTGTGGCATTTGGAATGTCAGCCACAATTAATAAATTTAAACAACGGTTTGATGATTACTTTCTAATCCCCACTCATCACAGCTGGACGTTGTGCACAAGCCAACCAAAAGAGAATATGAGAAAACTTTGAGGAATCTAAATCCAGTATTATGAAAAAAATATTTCTAATTGCTATTTGTTTATTCTTCTTTGGATGTAAAATCAATCCTAACAAAGAAGCAAGAATTCAGAAACTTGAAACTGAAATAAAGCAATCAATAGACAAAATAAACAAACTTGAAAGTAGAGTTGAAGTACTTGAAGACGTGAATCATCAACTCAAAAGAGGAATTATTGAGCTTGAAAACCAATAAAAATTATTGAAAATAAATATCATCACGATTAACTAAGTAAAAATTATATCCATGAATAAAGCTTCTACAAGCAACCAAACAAATAGCACTGACCTGATAAGCCATGCTCAGTCAGATATGAACGAAGGTTATGCGAATGGAGCGGTTGGCATGCTAGTTTCAGGACTTATGTGGCTCATCTCAGCAATTGTATCTATTCAATTCTCTGATCAAAAAGCTGTTTTTACGCTACTAATTGGGGGAATGTTTATTCACCCATTAGGCGTGCTTCTATGCAAAATTATGAGATTAAGCGGGACACACACAAAGGGGAATCCATTAGGGAAATTGGCTATGGAAGGAACAATATTTATGCTTATGTGTATGCCTCTTGCTGTTGGATTATCATTACAACATACTGAATGGTTTTTCCAAGGTATGCTTATGATAATTGGTGGAAGATATTTGACATTTGCATCAATTTATGGGGATAAGCTGTATTGGGTTTTAGGAGCTACTTTAGGAGTTGCAGCATGTCTTCTATTCAGCCTTAAAGTCCAATCTTTTGGCTCGGCAATCACAGGTTCTCTAATTGAGATTATTTTCGGATTTTTTGTGCTCATCACTTTTCGCAAAAAAAATAAATCATTAAACACACTCTAATAATTACCAGTCAACTACAAAAATAGAAATGATGCATTTACACATGTTTATTTGAGCTTATTCAACAGTTCCGTATTTCTTGTATTTTGAACTTCTTAGATGTTTGAAAGGTCCTTCAGTAGCTAGTGGTTGTCCTTTACGCTGGCTTCTATTTCAGTAAACAACATGTGCCTTCAAAAACGAAATGTCAAAATCAGCATAACAGAAGAAAAGTACTGTTATGAAAATGCCATTGATATATATAACCATAGAAGATTACACCTATCTTAAAATGAATTGGGATTCATCAATAGATTTATTTACACTAACATTTGTCTGACTAATTTTATTGTTAAAATAAACCCGAAGGATGGAAAAATAGTTGGGAAACTGGATCTAACACCATATGCAGACGATGCAAAAACTATCTATCCTCAAGCACTCGATATAGATGGGATTGCTCACGATTCCGTTGGTCAAAAATTCTTAATAACAGGGAAGTTATGGCCAGAGATATATGAGTTGAATATTGATTTGATAGAAGAATTACCAACGATTGTTAATCCCCAATAGTCACATGAATCACTTTAAGCAAGGAGTTACAATGTCACCGCAAGTTTATTGAAAAAAATTCCCAACTTTGCTGGCCTATATTTTGATCCAAACATGTGGAGTTGAAAAGACAATTATTGATGTCCCATTTATCTATTGTGAGAATTGCATTCTTTCTGATGCTAATAATGACATTAGTGAACCACAGGTCTTATTGCCAAAGTGATAAGTTACAAAGCGCAAAAAACACTGTATACATTGAACTTGGAGGAGTCGCTGGAAATGGATCTCTTAACTACGAGAAATTAATGTTTCGAAAGAACATGATGTCATTTTCAATTAGGGCTGGTGTTGGCACCTACCACGTTATGGACTTTACTGATAACTTTAATCCAGACATAATAATTCCGATTTCACTATTTGGAACCTATGGCAGGGATCATAAAATCGAAATTAGCTTTGGACAAACTTATGCTAGCATTGTCAAGGCTGATTTATCTAATTTCAACCCTTCCAGAAACTCAACCTTTCATAGCAATTTCTCGATAGGATACAGATACCAAAAAAATACAGCCGGTTTTTTCTTTAGGTTTGCCTACTCGCCAATAATTCAAAATAACTTAGCGTATAGGAATTGGGTAGGTATGTCTATAGGGTATTCATTCTAAATTTATCATGGTTAAAAACATAATCATTTCTTGTCTTCTAGCCTTTGGATTAAATTCTTGTGAAAAAGAGGAGTTCATGATAGCTAACCTAAACGACAATAAAATCACTGCCTTAGGTCATGGAGGTATGGGGAAAAATAGCTTATCTCCAATGAATAGCTTTGAGTCAATTTCAAGATGTTTAAACTTCGATATCGATGGTGTGGAGTTCGATCTTCAAATGACCAAGGATAGTGTTCTGGTTCTATATCATGACGAGGACCTCTCAACCAAAACAAACCTCAGCGGACTTGTAAATTCATCTACTTGGAGTGAACTTCAAAAAGCTCATTATACTCAGAAAGCGTATTTGAGTTACTCAATTATTTCATTGGACCAGCTTTTTACTCACACGAAAAACATTCAAGAGTATACTTTCACACTTGATTGTAAACTGTACACCAAAAATAATAAAAGCCAATTTTACACTTCATATGCAGAAGCGCTGGTCGAAATAATTCAAAAATATGACTTGATGCATAATGTCACTATCGAATCTACAGATGGAGCGTTTCTGAAGTTATTGAAGGAGAGTGGGTCAGATTACAAATTGTTTATCTATCCTGATTTTTTTGAAAATGGATTGGATATAGCGATAGACTTAAATCTATTTGGGATTACCTCATCCATAGAAAATGTCACAAAAAGACAAATTGAAATCGCTCATGAAAACAATATAAGAGTCGCTCTATTTGGTACTAGTTCTAGATCAGCGCATATCAAAGCAATCGAAATGAATCCTGATTATTTACAAACAGATAATGTCCCAGGCTTGATTAAACTTTTAAACTAACTGAGAGATTTCAACATGTTTGCAAAACAATGTCAATCACTAGTTGATCATGTCGAATCCACAATAAGGAATCAACACTTCAGGAATTTTAATACCTTCAGGAGTCTGGTTATTCTCTAAGATGGCCGCCAAAATTCTTGGTAATGCCAAGGCACTTCCATTAAGCGTATGCAATAAATGCGTTTTCTTATCTTCGCCTCTGTATCTTAATTTTAATCTATTGGCTTGATAAGTCTCAAAGTTACTTACAGAACTTACTTCCAACCATTGTTTTTGTGCCGCAGAATATACCTCCATATCATAAGTCTGTGCAGCTGTAAACCCTAAATCGCCCGCACAAAGATTGAGTACGCGATATTGTAAGCCTAGCTTTTCAAGTAGTCCTTGAACGTATTTACACAACTCCTCTAATGCCTCGTATGACTTCTCTGGATGTTGAATCTGAACTACCTCTACTTTGTCAAATTGATGTAGTCTATTAAGTCCACGTACATGAGCACCCCATGATCCCGCTTCTCTTCTAAAGCAAGGTGTAAATCCAACATGCTTGATCGGCAAGTCCTTAGTCTCGACTATGGCGTCTCGGTACATGTTAGTGATCGGCACTTCGGCAGTAGGGATCAAGTATAAATCTTCTTCTGTGACGTGATACATCTGACCTTCTTTGTCAGGAAGTTGTCCTGTTCCGTATCCTGATGCCTCATTGATCATGATCGGTGGCTGTACTTCTTCGCATCCTATGTTCTGAGCTTCATTTAAGAAGAAATTGACTAATGCACGCTGGAGTCTTGCTCCTTTTCCTTTATAAAATGGAAAACCTGCTCCTGCTACTTTATTTCCCAAATCAAAATCAACAATGTCATATTGCTTGATCAGGTCCCAATGCGGAACGGCACCATCATATAAATTAGGCACAGATCCATGTTCAGAGATAACTTTATTGTCATCTTCTGTATGTCCAGTAGGCACATTGTCGTTAGGAATATTTGGTATCGTATAAAGGATATTTTTCAATGATTCCTCAAACTGATGAAGCGAATCTCCCAATTCTTTGCCTTGATTTTTCAACGCTGCTGTTTTCTGCTTGACTTGATCAGCTTCCTCTCGCTTCCCTTCTTTCATCAAGCCACCAATTTGCTTTGCAAGCGCATTGGATTCTGACAACACCTGATCGTGCTGCCCTTGGGTATCTCTTCTCTGTTGATCAATTGCCAACACTTCCTCAACCGTTTTTGCAGCATCTGCAAAATTTCTTTTCTCTAACCCAGCGATTACAGCGGCTTTATTTTCCTTGATGTAAGGGACTAATAACATATTTCATTGTTTAAAAACGCTGCAAAATAACAGATTTTTGGCCTAATATTGAACATATCAGGCCCATCTTTTACCTTCTGCACATAAAAACATTTGAATTACTTGGCAATTAGGCTGACTTAGTATATCATTGCATATCAAACAATGACCTAAGACAAGTCTAAAGTCATTTCTAACATATAGCTGAGCTACTCGCTAGACACTTATTATATCTAATTACTTACTAATTAAAAAATTACATATCTGATCATTGCGCTTGTCGCTGTTATCAATCATTGTAACCACCCTATTTTATATCCAATTATTTTTTATGTACAACATTGATGAATTAAATGTTAGGCTCCTTTCAGAATTGAAAGACATAGCCGAACAACTAGAAGTGAAAAACTTCAAAAAGCTTGCTAAACAAGAGTTGATTTACAAAATCCTCGATGAACAAGCTGTTTCGCCAGAAAAGGTGAAAGATATCAAGAAAGAAACTCCGACAGAGAAGAAAGCAACTGAGAAGAAGGAAGTCGAACCTAAGAAACGTGCTCCAAGAGTAAAAAGAGAGAACGTGAAAAAGGAAGAAAAAAAGCCAGAAGCTAAGAAGCCAGCAGCACCTTCAAAGGATGATTCAAGCAAGTCTTCAGCGGAGATGTTGAGCGAATTCAACGTTGAGCTTGAAAGTACTACTTCTACAGAAGTTGTTGAAGAAGCTCCTAAAGCTGAAGAGAAAACAAAAACGGTAGAAAAAACTAAATCAGATGAACGTCCAGTAAGAACTGAGCGTCCTAAGTCTGAAAATCGTCCTGAAAAAGGAGAAAGACCTGAAAAAAGAGAGCCTCGTGAACCTAGACCTCCTCGTGAGCCTAGACCACCTAAGAAAGAAAACAATATCAAAGAATTTGATGGAGCTATCTCCAATGAAGGTGTATTGGAAATGATGCAAGATGGCTACGGCTTCTTGAGATCTTCTGACTACAACTACTTGGCTAGTCCTGATGATATATATGTATCTCCTTCTCAAATCAAATTGTTTGGTTTGAAAACTGGTGATACGGTAAAAGGAGCTATCAGACCTCCGAAAGAAGGAGAAAAGTATTTTGCACTACTCAAAGTAGAAAGTGTAAATGGTAAAACAACAGAAGAGATTAGAGATAGAGTAGCATTTGAATACTTGACACCTCTTTTCCCTGAAGAAAAATTAAACCTTACCACTAAGCCTAACAACTACTCTACAAGAATCTTGGATCTATTTGCCCCTATCGGTAAAGGACAAAGAGGAATGATTGTAGCACAGCCTAAGACAGGTAAAACTGTTCTTTTGAAGAATGTGGCTAACGCTATTGCGGAAAACCACCCAGAATGTTACCTGATGATCTTATTGATCGATGAACGTCCTGAGGAAGTTACCGATATGGCAAGAAGTGTAAAAGCGGAAGTGATCTCATCTACTTTTGATGAGCAAGCTGATCGCCATGTGAAAGTTGCCAACCTTGTCCTTGAGAAAGCGAAAAGAATGGTAGAATGTGGCCACGATGTTGTGATCCTTTTGGATTCTATTACACGTTTAGCAAGAGCATATAATACGGTAGTGCCTTCATCAGGTAAGATCCTTTCTGGCGGTGTGGATGCCAATGCGCTTCACAAACCTAAGAGATTCTTCGGTGCTGCGCGTAATGTTGAGAATGGTGGGTCGTTGACAATCATCGCTACTGCATTGACAGAGACTGGTTCTAAAATGGACGAAGTCATCTTTGAAGAATTCAAAGGAACAGGTAACATGGAACTTCAGTTGGATAGAAAACTATCTAACAAACGTGTTTATCCTGCGATTGATGTTCCTGCTTCTGGTACTAGAAGAGAAGATCTATTGATGGATCCTGAAGAATTGAAACGTGTCTGGATCTTGCGTAAATTCATGAGTGATATGAACTCTAACGAGTCTATGGAATTCCTACTAGAGAAAATGAGAAGAACGAAGGATAATGCTGAGTTCTTGATATCTATGAATAGCTAGAATATTCATTGCTATCTATTGAAAAGCCTTTCAAGTGAATACTTGAAAGGCTTTTTTGTTTGATAAAATAAACTATTATTAAGGACTTTTACTCACAAAACTATTATGTCATTATCTATAAGAATCATTTGCCTAATTAGCAGCTTAGCCTTGGCTAGTTGTGGTACTAGTGAGAAAAAAGACATGGTCAAAAAAATAAGGACCGAAGTCAACAATCTAAAGACTATAGAAAAGAAAAAAGACTATTTGATAAACATAAAAGATAGTGACCAAGCTGCTAGAACACTAGTGAAAAGAGCCGAACAACATTTTGGAAATAACTCGCCAGAACATGAATTGGCACGTCAAAAAATGATAATACTTGATAGTCTAAATTTTCAACGTATCGAACTGTATTTTGTGAAATATGGATATCCAACTATTGAAAACGAGGGACAAGTTGCTGCATATATCCCTCTCTTTATTACACATCACATCACCAATGCTGAACAATTTACAAGAGTTTTCGACACTCTTCGAAGTGCATATAAAGAGGGTGATCTTCAAGCTTCTGAATTTTGTAGATTATTAGATAAAATGTATTATTTCAAATTCGGAAAACAATGGGTGATGGAGAAAACCTATAGTAGTGAAGATAGAATAGAACTCCTGATTGATAAATTACAGTTATAGATAGTATGAATTTTATTCTGATTACTCCCGATATAAAGCTTCAATAACATCCGCAGCAACTTGACTTCCCACAAAAAAAAGATAAAAACCACCTAATCAGCAGTAATCATAGTTGTCTATGGTATAAAAACATTATTCCTAGCCTCCCTTGTTGCGCGTAAAATAGCCTCATTACAGCTTGGCGACTTTTTATGACCTCATCTATAGATGATGTTCCGCATTTTTTTAAATTGAAATAAAATTATTACATTATAAAGCAGTAATGTTTCAATAAAAATTACTGGACTCCTAATAGTGGCTATTTGATCACTTCTCCCGAGAATTTCGTGATTCTAGGGAGAAGTAAAGTAATTCACGGCAAATTCTCTCATTTCTTAATAAATATGAAATTACTTAATAAAACTAACATCGCATTTTGCTTAGGACTTGTGATGTTTTCCTGTTCAGATGACAATACACACCCTTATGATCAAAGTGACATTTTAGCATCCCAAGATGTTACAGGATTTGTGAGACTTAATAAGGTAGAGTCAAGTGAAGTAAATCTTAATGACTTTGATAATTCATCTATTGATCTGCAATTGGAGGCCTTTGATTCCGAAAATGGAGCATTGCTTCAAGATGTTGAATTTACAGTAGCGTTTATAGATAACACCCCCGAGAATGGAACAAACAATATAGAAGCTATGCCCTTAGCAATATTTCCAGCATCAATGTGGTCTCGAGGAGACAACGTATTACCTACTATCACTACTTCTTTCGATATTCCCGCAATAATGCAGGTATTGAGCATATCTACGGCAGACATATATGCTGGAGATGTACTACGTTTTGAGTGGACTTTAAACTTAACAAATGGCAAGTCATTTAATAGACACAATCAAAGTGGTTCATTGTCGAGCTGGCCATTTTATAACGCACCATCACTAGTAGATATTGAAGTTGTATGTCCTATTCCAGACGATTTTTGCTTGGGTTCTTATCACTTAGAACAAACTTTAGGATTGCCTTGTGAATTTTGGGACTGTAAAGATACTTTTGAAGAAGGTGATGTTGAAATAGTAATTGGGGCTACTGAACGTGATAGAAAATTTAATTTAAATTGGATTGGATTCCCATCGACTATGAAATTCAGTTTGGATTGTGGTGAGAAGACGAGTGTAAATGCAGAAGCAGGCGCCAATTGTGGAGGCGGTGTTTATTGGATATCTGATGATACTTCTGGCTTTGGATCGTTTGAGAGTGAAAATGACTCAATAATTACATTATTGTTTTGGGATGATAAAACAGGGGAATGTGGGTTGACGGATATAATAGAACTTACCCTAACTAGAAATTAACTACGAAATGCTCCTCCGAATATATGGAAAATATTGATCAATTAAAGTATACTATTAAGATAGTAATTTATTTTGCAGTAACTGTTATGTTCTCTTGTTCAGATGACAATACACACCCGTATGATCAAAGTGACATTTTAGCATCACAAGATGAAACTGGGTTTGTAAGACTAAGCAAAGTGGAATCAAGTGAAGTAAATCTTAATGACTTTGACAATTCATCTATTGATTTGCAATTGGAGGCATATGATTCCGAAGAGGGGGACTTACTTCAGGATGTGGAATTTACGGTGGAGTTTATAGATAACACTCCTGAAAATGGAACAAATAGTATTGAAGCTATGCCCTTAGCAATGTTTCCAGCATCAATGTGGACTCGAGGAGATGACATATTGCCCACTATCTCAACTTCTTTCGATATCCCTACAATAGTGCAGATATTGGGCATATCTACGGCAGACATATATGCAGCAGATATATTACGTCTTGAATGGACATTGAACTTAACAAATGGTAAGTCATTTAATAGACACAACCAGAGTAATTCATTGTCCAGTTGGCCATTTTATAATGCTCCTGCATTGTTGGATGTGAGCATTGTATGTTCTATTCCAGATGATTTTGCCACCGGATCCTATTATTTACTACAGACAGAATGGCCTTACTGTCCATTTTTTGGCTGCGATAATAGTAATATTTTTGAAAGAGATGATGTCGATATTACAATTGGAGTATCTTCAGATGCACGAATATTCGAGTTTAATTGGATAGGCTTTCCATCAACAATGCAGTTTAGTCTAGCTTGCGGTGAAAGGACAGTTGTAAATGCTGAAGCTGGAGCCAATTGTGGTAATGGGGTGTTTTGGGTTTCAGATGATGAGTCAGGTTATGGTAAATATGACTATTTGGATGACTCAGTAATCACCTTGAGATTTTGGGGTGATTATGAGAATGACTGTGGGCTACGCGATATATTCGAACTTAAGCTTACAAAGAACTAGAAGTATAAAAAAGATTTTATACACGATAACTCCTTTTCAGAGTAAAGGAAATCTACTAAAGCACTAATTATGAAATTAATTAATAAAATTAAGGTGGCAATTTTCTTGGGAGTGGTTATGTTTTCCTGTTCAGATGAAAACTCACTTCCCTATGACCAAAGTGACATTTTAGCTTCACAAGATGAAACTGGGTTTGTGAGACTTAATAAGATAGAGTCAAGTGAAGTAAATCTTAATGACTTTGACAATTCATCTATTGATCTGGAATTGGAGGCTTTTGATTCCGAAGAGGGGGATTTACTCCAGGATGTTGAATTTACTGTCGAGTTTATAGATAACACCCCCGAGAATGGAACAAACAATATAGAAGCTATGCCCTTAGCAACATTTCCAGCGTCAATGTGGTCTCGAGGAGATGACGTATTGCCTACTATCTCAACTTCTTTCGATATCCCTACAATAGTGCAGATATTGGGCATATCTACGGCAGACATATATGCTGGAGATGTACTACGTCTTGAATGGACACTCAACCTCACTAATGGTAAGTCTTTTAATAGACACAATCAGAGTAATTCATTGTCAGGTTGGCCATTTTATAATGCCCCGTCATTGTTAGATATAGATATGGTATGCTCCATTCCAGATGGTTTCGCAATTGGTTCCTATTATTTACAACAGACATCAGGACCATCATCTGCTATTTTTCAGGACGACTTTAATATTTTTGAAAGAGGTGATGTTGATATTACAATTGGAGCATCTTCAGATGAACGAATATTCCAGTTTAATTGGCGGTCTTTCCCTTCCACCATGCACTTTAGTCCTGTTTGTGGGGAAAAGACAGCGGTGGATGCCGAAGCTGGAGCCAACTGTGGTAATGGGGTGTTTTGGGTTTCAGATGATGAGTCAGGTTATGGTAAATATGACTATTTGGATGACTCAGTAATCACCTTGAGATTTTGGGATGATTATGAGGATGACTGTGGGCTACGCGATATATTCGAACTTAAGCTTACGAGAAATTAATTGGATCAGCTCCTTTGAATAAAGAACGAAGTCGTATAATGAAATAAAAAAACCTGACACATTACTGCGTCAGGTTTTTACTTTTATAAAGATTGAATTGAAGATTATTTCTTCTCTTCAGATTCTTCTACTTCTTCGTACTCTACATCAGCAACATCGTCAGATCCTCCTTCAGCAGATGCGCCAGCATCAGCTCCTGGTTGTGCTCCACCTTCTTCAGCTGCAGCGTACATTTCTTGAGAAGCTCCTTCCCATGCTTTGTTGATCGCTTCCATAGCCGCATCGATAGCTGCCAAGTCTTGAGACTTATGCGCTTCTTTCAATGTTTCCAAAGCTGCGTTGATTGCCTCTTTGTTTGGATCAGAAAGTTTCTCACCGTACTCAGTCAATTGCTTTTCCGTTTGGAAAATCATTGAATCAGCACCGTTGATTTTATCAACTCTTTCTTTCGCTTCTTTATCTGCATCAGCATTCGCTTCAGCTTCTTGCTTCATCTTCTCGATTTCCTCCTCTGTCAATCCAGAAGATGCTTCGATACGGATACTTTGTTCCTTATTTGTTCCTTTATCTTTAGAAGTAACGTGGATGATACCATTGGCATCAATGTCAAAAGTTACTTCGATTTGAGGAACTCCTCTTTGCGATGGAGGAATACCATCTAAATGGAATCTCCCAATTGTCTTGTTGTCATTCGCCATTGAACGCTCACCTTGCAATACGTGGATTTCCACAGAAGGCTGATTGTCAGCAGCAGTAGAGAATGTCTCAGACTTCTTAGTCGGGATCGTTGTGTTTGAGTCAATCAACGTGGTCATAACACCACCCATAGTCTCGATACCCAAAGAAAGAGGCGTCACATCGAGTAACAATACATCTTTAACTTCTCCAGTCAATACACCACCTTGAATAGATGCTCCAACAGCAACTACTTCATCAGGATTCACTCCTTTAGAAGGTTTCTTACCGAAAAATTTCTCTACTTCTTCCTGGATAACAGGAATACGTGTAGACCCTCCTACTAAGATTACTTCATCAATATCAGAAATGCTCAATCCAGCATCCTTCATCGCTTTCTTCACTGGATCCATTGATCTTTTGACCAATTTATGAGCCAATTTCTCGAATTGTGCTCTAGTTAGTTTTCTAACCAAGTGCTTAGGCACACCATCAACAGGCATGATATATGGCAAGTTGATTTCTGTCTCAGCAGAACTTGACAATTCTATTTTAGCTTTCTCAGCACCTTCTTTCAAACGTTGAAGCGCCATTGGATCTTTTCTAAGATCAATGTTCTCGTCAGACAAGAATTCTTCTGCCAACCAGTTGATGATCACTTGATCAAAATCATCTCCACCTAGGTGTACATCACCATTAGTAGACAATACTTCAAAAACACCATCACCCAATTCAAGAACAGAAATATCAAATGTACCACCACCAAGGTCATACACTGCGATTTTCATGTCTTTGTTTTTCTTATCCATTCCATAAGCCAAAGCTGCTGCTGTAGGCTCATTGATGATTCTCTTCACTTCAAGTCCAGCAATTTGACCGGCTTCTTTAGTCGCTTGTCTCTCTGCATCGTTGAAATAAGCTGGAACAGTCACTACTGCTTCAGTCACTTCAGTTCCCAAATAGTCTTCTGCTGTTGCCTTCATTTTTTGAAGGATCATTGCAGAAAGCTCTTGAGGAGTATAGTTTCTATCTCCTATTTTTACTCGTACAGTGTCATTATTTCCTTTTTCAAGATTATATGTCACTGTCTTCAACTCAGACCCAACTTCACTGTACTTCTTTCCCATGAAACGCTTCACTGATGTGATCGTATTTTCAGGGTTAGTGATTGCTTGTCTTTTAGCTGGATCACCTACTTTTCTTTCTCCCTTTCCTCCGTCAAGAAACGCCAAAATAGAAGGCGTTGTTCTCTTTCCTTCGCTGTTAGGGATGACTACAGGCTCATTACCCTCCATTACTGCTACGCAAGAGTTGGTAGTACCTAAATCAATTCCGATAATTTTTCCCATGATAACTTTTATTATAATCTATTAGTATTCGTATTTTCCTACTCGACAATCATCAAGGGTTGTGCCAATGGAAAAGAAGTGACAGATTGGCAGAAAGGCCTACTAAGAACTTTGCCAAAATTCTGTAGTTCACATAATGAGGGTAGGATTTAGAATATGCTAATGCTAAGATGAAAAGCCGTGAAACTTTGGCAAAGTTGAAAATCAGATTCACCTATAATATCAGCTCCTTTTTCCTTACTTTTGCAGCCTGATTGAAGTCTAAAATATGTTGGAACAGGAAATAGCTAAGAGAAGAACTTTTGGAATTATAAGTCACCCGGATGCAGGTAAAACTACATTGACTGAGAAGCTATTGCTTTTTGGTGGCGCGATTCAAAAGGCAGGAGCGGTGAAGTCTAACAAAATTACAGATCATGCGAAGTCAGATTTTATGGAGATTGAGAAGCAGAGAGGGATCTCTGTGGCGACTTCTGTGATGGGTTTCAATTATAAAGACGTCAAGATCAATCTACTCGACACACCAGGTCACCAAGATTTTGCGGAAGATACTTACCGTACACTAACTGCAGTGGACAGTGTCGTTATGGTGATCGACTGTGTGAAAGGGGTCGAAATTCAGACTAAAAAATTAATGGAAGTGTGTCGTATGCGAAACACTCCAGTGATCTGCTTCATTAACAAACTGGATCGTGAAGGGCAAGATCCTTATGACCTATTGGATGAAGTAGAAGAAAAACTCAATATCAAAGTACGTCCACTTAGCTGGCCCATCAGTATGGGTAAGACTTTCCGTGGTGTATATAATCTATACAACAAGAGTCTCGTGCTCTTCGAAGCAAGTAGACGTGAACTGACAGAAGAACTGACCATTGAAGATATCAATGATCCCGAGCTTGATAGACTTGTTGGAGAAACTAATGCTGCTCAACTTAGAGAAGATGTAGAATTGATAGAAGGAGTATATCCTGAGTTCTCAGTAGAAGATTATTTGGCTGGTAAAGTAGCTCCTGTGTTTTTTGGAAGTGCGGTCAATAACTTTGGTGTTCGTGAGCTATTGGATTGTTTTATCAATATCGCCCCTCCTCCAGTACCAAGAGCCACAGAAGAGAGAGAGATCGTCCCAAGTGAGCCTAAGTTCACAGGTTTTGTATTTAAGATTCATGCCAACATGGATCCCAAGCATAGAAATAGAATTGCTTTTGTGCGGGTATGTTCAGGTAAGTTCGAAAGGCGCAAGAACTATCACCATGTGCGTAATAATAAGAGTATTCGTTTTTCAAATGCTACAGCATTTATGGCCCAGGATCGTGAGACGGTAGATGAGGCTTGGCCTGGAGATATTGTCGGTATTTTTGACACCGGCAATTTGAAAATTGGAGATACAATCACCGAAGGAGAAAATGGCATCTATAAAGGTATCCCAAGTTTCTCCCCTGAGATCTTCAGAGAGGTCATCAATAAAGACGCTATGAAAACCAAGCAGTTGGAAAAAGGTCTTAAACAACTCATGGAAGAAGGAGTTGCACAGCTGTTTACTTTCGAACTAGGGTCTAGAAAAGCAGTTGGTGTTGTGGGGATGTTACAGTTTGAAGTAATCCAACACAGATTGAAACATGAGTATGGTGCTTCATGTAACTTCGCACCAATGAACCTTTTTAAGGCTTGCTGGATTAGCAGTAAAGACAAAAAGAAACTCAATGAGTTTATCGCATCGAAACAGCGACATATTGCCAAAGACAAAGATGGAAAACTAGTCTTTATGGCAGAATCAAAATCTTGGCTAGGAATGGTTCAGGATAATTTTCCAGATATTGAATTTCATCTTACATCAGAATTCTAATGGCAAAGAACGCTCCATTTACCGTAATCTACGAAGACAATCACCTCCTCATTGTAAATAAGGAGCCAGGTGTATTGGTACAAGGTGACAAAACCCGAGACAAACCACTTGTGGATTTGTGTAAAGACTATGTCAAAGAAAAATACGACAAACCGGGGGCCGTTTTCATGGGGTTAGTCCACCGACTTGATCGACCTGTAAGTGGAGCAGTAGTACTTGCACGTACTTCAAAAGCACTCGAACGGATGAATAGAATTTTCTCTGAGCGTAAAGTCAAAAAGACTTATTGGGCAGTAGTGAAGAATAGACCAAAGAAAAAGAGTGATCAACTGGTTCATTGGTTGAAAAAAGATTCAAAAACAAACACAACAACTGTCTTCGAGCATGCCGAGGATGGTGCGCAAAAAGCAATATTGAGCTATGAACTATTAGGTCATCTCAATGATCATTACCTACTAGAAGTGACGCCAACTACCGGTCGACCACATCAGATCAGAGCACAACTGGCATCGATAGGCTGCCCCATTCGTGGTGATATCAAGTATGGATTTGATAAACCCAATCCAGACAAAAGTATTAACCTACATGCAAAGCGTTTAGAATTTCTTCATCCTGTAAAAAAAGAGCCGGTGATCATACAAGCAGGATTTCCCAATAGTCAATTCTGGGAGCAGTACCTGGCACTAGACAAGGTGACCGTTAAAGATAAGCACATTAACCATTTCCATTAGACAGGGCTTGTCTAATGATAATTAATCAACAGTACACATGAGTTGGGTAGAGGGATTTAAAGAACGGTGGGAGATTACTTCCAATTTTCAAATTATACTGATACTGATTGTATTTTCAATCAATGGATCATTCGCAGCTTGGGTAGCCAAACCACTCACCGAGTTTATCGGCATATCTTCAGAGGCAACCAATCCCTGGATTTATTATCCTATTAGGATCTTAATTGTCTTTCCGATCTATCAAATAACTTTACCAATGGTTGGATTTCTATTTGGTCAATTCAAGTTCTTTTGGGCATTTGAAAAGAAGATGCTTGGGAGATTTTATAAAAGAAAAGAAAAAGAAGAGTCTTCCAATTAAGAAACCTCCTCAGTCTGCCCCAGCGCAGCTTTCAAATCTTCTATCTGACTAAGGTATTCTTGCTCTTTGCGGGCCATCTCCTCTTGAATAGCAGATAGTTCCTCCATGTTTTGCCTCATTTCTTCTTCTTGAGCTCGCATTTCTTCCGTTTGCTGCTGAGCTTCTTCTAGAAAAAACTTAGTCTTTTGATTGATGCGATTGATATTAACAAAGGAAGCTACTGTCTCACCCATCTGTTCCAAAAAGGCTCGTTGATGATCTTCGAATACTGAAAAAGAAGCCATCTCCAATACACCAGCCACTTCTTCATTGACAATCAAAGGAACCACCAATATTTCCGAAGGAGTACTTTCGCCCATTCCAGAAGTGATAGATAAATAGCCATCAGGTACATCCTTGAGATAAACCGTTTCCTTTTCAAGATAAGCTTGCCCAACGATTCCTTGCCCAGGTTGAATTACTTTATCAAGAAACTTCTTTCTGGAATAAGCATAAGTCGCTTGCATCAGTAAATGTGGATTATCTTCATCATCCTGGACCAGGAACAGTGCACACTGATTAGCACCCAAATAAGTGGCTAAATAAGAGATAAGGCTATCATACAGGGCTTGCGTATCTTGCTCAGCTCGCAATATTGTACTAATTTCTGCCAATCCTTGCGAAGCCCATGAACGCTTATTCTCCTGTTCACGCGTGTTTTCAATTTCTCCTATCTTCTCTTTAAGTTCATTTTCAGATTTTCTAACTTCTTCGGTTTGTTTATCCATTTTCTCAAGTATATCAGCCGTCTTTACTTCAGACTTATAATTCTGATAGGAAAGAATCAGTACTCCCACGATAATCAATGCTATACCCATAAAGATATTCACAGTACCCAAAAATCCATCTGTGACTACACTAGCATCTATGTCCATTACAAGGGACGAGTTTAACGAGTCAAGTCCAAAGACAAAAAACATCACAATAATTATTGCATTTATAACTACATAAAGTCTTTCCCTAATATCGAATAAGAGAAATGGTATTATACTGAATGCTATAGAAATAACATACATCTCCAAAAGCTTTGGACTGCCTGGAGGAGTCAAATAAGCAAAATAAATAAGCGGTAAACTAAGTGGAAGTAATCCAAAAATGAATCTACTCAGGTTGGTCAGATAGAATCGATTGAGAACCAAGGTGAGTAAGCCAAGAATAGAGCAAACAATCGGTAAAAATGTGAGTGGTCTAAAGAAAATATATGTGATACCAATATATGGTATTACAATGAAAAAAACGATCGACAATACTAATGCATTGGTGACTCGTATCTTGGAGGAGAGATAGCGAGGATATTCCTCTTTCACTCCAAGCATCAGTAATTTATTGATAATATCTTTCATACTTACTCGATAAAAAAAATAATTTAGCAAAAAAATCCTGTTTCAACAATAGGTTCATCAATAAAAAAGCCATTCACTAAAAAGTGGATGGCTTAAATAATTTTAAATCTTAGCTATCACTATTCAATAATGCTTTCTGCCAAAATTATGATTTCGTTATTCAAGATTTCCACAACACCACCATCTATGGTCATTTCATGAAATTGGTCCTCATCCTGAAAAGACAATGTCCCTTTTGATAAAGAACTAATCATTGATGCGTGATTATTCAATATTTGAAAAGACCCTTCTGCACCCGGCATAGTCGCTATTGACACTTCACCTTGGTACACTTTCTTATCTGGTGTTACTAATTCTAAATACATGTTATTCTTTTAGATGTTAGAGTCTAAAGCCTAGAACCTAGCGTATCATTATCTAGATTCTAAGATTAATACCTCTTATTTGGCCGCTTCAGCCATCAATTTCTCTCCTTTAACAACCGCATCTTCGATAGAACCTACCAAGTTGAATGCCGCTTCAGGAAGATGATCATGCTTACCATCCATGATTTCATTAAATCCTTTTATTGTATCCTTGATATCAACCAAAACCCCTGGCAATCCTGTAAACTGCTCAGCTACATAGAATGGTTGAGACAAGAATCTTTGTACTCTTCTAGCTCTATGTACAATTTCTTTATCTTCATCAGAAAGTTCATCCATACCCAAAATCGCAATGATATCTTGTAACTCATTGTATCTCTGAAGAATCTCTTTTACTCTTTGTGCTGTGTCATAGTGCTCATCTCCAAGTACTTCTGCATTCAAAATTCTAGAGGTAGAATCCAACGGATCAACTGCTGGGTAAATCCCTAGCTCTGCAATCTTTCTAGATAAAACAGTAGTTGCATCCAAGTGAGCAAATGTATTGGCTGGTGCTGGATCCGTCAAATCATCTGCAGGTACGTATACCGCTTGAACAGAAGTAATAGATCCTTTCTTAGTAGAAGTAATACGCTCTTGCATAGCTCCCATTTCAGTAGCCAATGTAGGTTGATATCCAACCGCAGAAGGCATACGTCCAAGAAGTGCTGACACCTCAGAACCTGCCTGCGTAAATCTAAATATATTATCAACGAAGAAAAGTATGTCTTTCCCTTGGCCATCTTCACCACCATCACGAAAATACTCTGCCATAGTAAGACCAGACAAAGCTACTCTTGCTCTAGCTCCTGGAGGCTCGTTCATCTGACCGAACACCAATGTCGCTTGAGACTTTAACAGTTCTTCTTCGTCCACCTTGGATAAATCCCATCCTCCAGCTTCCATCGATTCTTTGAACTCAGCACCGTATCTGATAATATCAGATTCTATAAATTCTCTTAATAGATCATTTCCTTCACGTGTTCTTTCTCCAACTCCGGCAAATACAGAAAACCCTTCGTATGCTTTTGCAATGTTGTTAATTAGCTCTTGAATAAGAACTGTCTTACCAACACCAGCACCACCAAAAAGCCCAATTTTACCACCTTTCACGTAAGGAGCAATCAAATCAATTACTTTAATACCTGTGAAAAGTATTTCCGCTGAAGTAGATAATTCTTCAAACTTAGGAGCAGCTCTATGTATCGGAAGGCTAGTATCTCCTTTAGGCTGCTTGATTCCATCAATAGCTTCTCCAATGACATTGAAAAGACGTCCTTTGATGTCATTACCAGTAGGCATTGTGATTGGAGAACCTGAATCAACAACATCCATTCCTCTCACCAACCCTTCTGTACCTTCCATCGCGATCGTTCTTACACGATCTTCACCCAAATGCTTTTGACATTCTAATACTACTTTCTGACCATTCCCTTTAGTAATGACTAAAGCGTCTAGGATATTAGGTAGTTCAGCGCCTTCTGCGTCAAAACTAACGTCAACTACAGGTCCAATTACCTGTGTGATTCTACCAATATTTGCCATTCTATATTTGTTTGTAATGTGTAATTAGCTCACCTAAGTTTGAGACTGCAAATTTAGAGGTATTATTTTTAATACCCAAAACGATTTTACAAATTTTAAACAGGGATTATGCGTTTAGTATTATGCGGAATGTTGTTCCTTTATTTTCCTCGGATTCCTTGACGAATACCTTGCCCTTGTGATACACTTCAACTATCCTTTTTGCTAAGGTTAGTCCCAATCCCCAACCTCTCTTTTTGGTTGTAAACCCAGGGTTGAATACTTGACTCATCTTAGATTTCGACATTCCCTTACCAGTATCCGTAATATCAACAAACACCCGATGATCACTCCCGTTCATGATCTTAATACGAATGTTTCCCACTCCATTCATTGAATCGACCGCATTCTTACACATGTTCTCTATCACCCATTCAAATAAGGGCGGGTTTAATTTGGCTGTGATATTCTTAGATATCATAATAATATCCATCGACACCTTACTAGATATTCTTGGTCTCAGATAGCCAACTACATTGTTGATGACTTCTTCGACAGATTCTTCATTCAATACAGGAATTGATCCAATATTAGAAAAACGTTCTGTGATCAATTGTAGTTTCTTAATATCCTTATCCAATTCTTCTATGATGCCTTTATTTTTGATCCCTGGGTCCTCCCTGAAATATTCTACCCATGCCATAAGCGATGAAATGGGCGTCCCCAACTGATGGGCGGTCTCTTTCGCCAGTCCAACCCATACTCGATTTTGATCTGCCGTTCGGCTATAATTGAAAATCAAATATGCGATAAACCCGAAAATAGCGATGATAGATAATTGCACTATTGGATAGTAGGTCAACTGGGTAAGTAATTTCGAATTCCTATAATAAATAAACCAATGATCAAGCACATCTCCAGTTTCCTCGTCCCTATCCATTATCAATTTTGGCTCATAGGTATCTCTCATTATAGTCAGCTCCTCTTCAAGCCTTTGATTTTGCCTGATCTGAGTCCATGAACTATCCATGTCCAAATTTCTATAATCTTGGATTACATCAGTCGAATTCACCAAAATCAAAGGAATTTCATTATTTGGAATAATAATCTCCTGTGTGAAGAATAGCATCTGATCCCCTAAATCTTCATTAATAGTATACTCAAGGGTACGAGCATAGATTTCTATTATCTTGATCTCCCTATCTTTCAGTTTGGTGACCAAGTAGTCCGTATAATAAAGCGACATGGCACTGATAAACCCTGATATGGCCAAGATTATCCACTTAACCTTTGGATTGTTACCGTATAAATATGATTGTTTTTTAGCTGGCAATGGGCTTAGATTTTAATCCATCAAAGTAAACAAAAATAGCTTAAAGTTAATCAGCTGCTTCACGAAGAGTCTTGATATCTTCGATTAGTCTTTTTACTTCAAGAGAAATTGTCCCATTGTAAACGCCCCTAATCCTTTGTTTGGTATCCACCAAGACCAAATTCTCTGTATGGAGAAAGTCTGCCTCAGTGGTTATGGTTTTCCCAAAGCCTTCATCTGCAAAATAAGACCCTCTTGCTAAGGTGTATAAATCATATTTGGATCCGGTAAGCAAGTGCCACTGCTTACCATTAATACCTCGTTCGATTTCGTAATCTTTGAGCTGTGCTACTGAATCTATCCAAGGCATTACGGTATGTGAAAGAATCATGACCAATGAGTCAGCTTTAAAAGCCCTCTGAACTTCCATTAGGTTTTCAGTCATTCGAGGACATATTCCGGGGCAAATTGTAAAGAAGAAGTTGGCCACAACTATCTTCCCGGCTATCGACTCATTACTAATAGTTTGTCCATCCTGATTGGTCAATTGGAATGGAGCTATTGTGTGAATAGAGTCGAACTGGGAACTATTGGCGTCAATCCATTCTGGGGTGAAATCTGCTTGATTGAAAAATGGTAAAGGAACCATGATCGGCTCGCTAGGTTTGTATTGGCAGGCAACTGTCAACAATACAATATAAACGAACAGAAAATTACTTCTCATAAATGTCAGTGGTCAGTTCCTTTATTTTTTCTGCTTTTGTATCTATGTTTTTACATCGTTTAAGTCCTGACAGCCCATATGACCTACCATCCTCTCTTATGACAAAGTTAGCTCTTATCTTCCCATCTCTTCTCCAAACCTTTTGAGCACCAAACTCTCTTCCATCCTGGAAGTTGAAAAGCTCAAAATGACCTCCATCATCATACCAAGTTTGTTGGAGTCCTTCGCTCAACCCATTCAGAAAATTATATTCAAATTTTATTTCACCATTGGCGTACCAGCCTTGATGTTTGTGGTGCTTTTCTCCGTTTTTATAATAACGAACAAAAGCCCTCATCCCTGATTCATAATAACCTTGATACAATCCATGTTTCTTCCCTTCAATATATTGAGCTGAAGATGCCAGAAGGCTATCGCTGTAGTAAGAGACTAACTTACCAGAAAATAATTTTTCATTATATAGCAACAAACCCTCTGAACTTAGATTCAGTTGGTTATCATTTTTGGCTACTTCTAATGAGGGAGTCTGAACTTGCGATAAGTCTTCAACTTTATCATGACATGACAGCAAGAGCATGAATAATATCAGGTATGCCAATTTCATTCAAATCAATTAGTCACCGTCCCAGCGGCTCCAAAAAACCCATCGCCATTGATCCATGGCAATTCTGAAGTGATATGATAGTGATAAATTCCATCGGGAAAATCAGTAGTCACTGAAGTGTGGCCATGATAATCATCTAAATCATCATTGGTTAGTGTCACTCCTCCTTCTACTGGACCGTAAACAGGAAAGCCATCCAGCAAAAATCCTAGAAAGATGTCATTGCCCAATGTTTCAGTTAAATACAGAGGCTCGATATGATAATGGTATTGTCCAGTCTGTTGAGGATGACCTTCATATTGATCAAATGTATTCAGTTCCTCCAAAATATCATCTCCCGGGCCAGCATTTTGATTGAAAAATGGCACGCCATTTAATGATACTCCCATAGCTCCAAGACTGGTCGTAGATTTGACACTCGCCTCTGCAGGATATCTTGGGATTTTGAATTCATAATTTTGAGCTGAAATATCATTGGGATTTCTATTAAAGTCAGCGTTATCTGGCTCATCATAGTTTTCATACAAAGCATTGTTCGTAGACCAATACATGCTTTTGTGATCTGGCTCCCCCGTGCTAGTAATGGTAATGGTACTTTCACTAATCGCCACAGTAGTAGCTCCGCTGTAAAACTTTTCAGCCAATATGCTCACATCTATTTGACCTGGTGCAATTGTTATCGATTTAGTATTATCGTCTCCACAGGACATCAGGAAGACTACTCCCATCGCAATGATTAATAAGACACCACTATTTATTTTTTTCATAACTTTTCTTTATCAATATTCTTTAGATGACAACTTACTTCAAAACTTGCGAATCTATGATGATTCTTTTCAAAGAGTATCTATCGACACTTAAACCATACCTAAGTTAAGATACTCCTTTTTGAGCAAAGGACATATCTTATAACGTTCGTCTTTGGTGTCTTCATACACAGCTTCCAACAATTCATAAACATGTTGCAAGCCAATACGCTGGCTCCACTCAAATGGGCCAAAAGGATAGTTAGTCCCTAATTTCATTCCTTGATCAATGTCTTCCTTCTGAGCAGTGCCCTCTTGTACAGTGAAGTATGCTTCATTGATGATCATAAAAATGACGCGAGGCGTCACCATGCCTACACGGTCGGCTACTGCTAAGTGTTTTGTGCCAAGGTCATCACACAGCTTTTGCAATGTCAGTTTGTCATCTTCTCTATATAATGAAACTTCCAAAATTTCTCTATTCACAAATGTTGGCAAGCCATTGAATCCGAAAAGACAACACTCAATCCCACCCGAAAAATACACCAACTCAGAAAGGCTTGTTTTCGGAATGTTAACCAACACTGGCATTCCAGAAATGTCTTTATACCATTCTAAATTTTCTGGTGACTCATCAATTGTAAAATCAACAATTAAATCTTGATCAAGTAAACTTTGCTCATCAATCATCCCGTTATTTGTCACTAAATATTGGTGAGTGTCTCCAAATTTTTGTTGGAATTCAGCGACTTGATTGTTATTTCCTATTAGTAATATTCTCATGGAGATTTCATTGATACATTGTAGATTGTAGATTGTAGATTGTACAAAAATAGATATACTAATGAAGAAAACGATTATCAACACAGAAAAAGCCCCAGCACCGATAGGTCCTTACAGTCAGGCAATCTTATCAAGTGATACACTTTATGCTTCTGGTCAAATAGCTATTGATGCTTCCACCGGTGACATGATCAACAGTAATATCACTTCTGAGACTCATCAAGTAATGAAAAACATGGGCTACATCTTAGAAGCTGCTGAGATGGACTATGGTAATGTTGTGAAGTGTGGAATATTCGTAAAAGACATGAATGACTTTGCTGCCATTAACGCTGCTTATGGAGAATACTTTCAAGAAAACCCTCCTGCGAGAGAAACTGTAGAAGTCAGTCGATTACCCAAAGATGTCAATGTTGAGATTAGTTGCGTTGCGGTTAAGTAACTCAATTATACTTTAAAGTATTCAACATCAGTCCTGAAGCTGGCGCAATATAATAGAGCGGTTTCGCTTCAGGATATTTGAGACTATCTCTAATATGATCGAGGGTTATTTCACCCTTTCCCAGACTAAATAGTGTCCCCATGATCAACCTAACTTGGTGCCTCATAAAACCGCTGCCTTTCACTTTGTAGACAAAGCTTTCTTTCGGAAAGAAATTAGCTGTTAAAAGGTCGTTGATTGTGATCTCGCTTGAATCAATTGTTCGGACACAAGAAGTCTCCTCTTTAGCCTGGTAGCAATATTGACGAAAGTCATGTGTCCCTTCGAATAGCCTAGCGCCTATTATCATCTGTTCTAAATCTAGACTTTCTCTTATGTACACCATAAATGGTGCTGCAAAAGGATGATTTTTTTCTCCAAACGAAAACAAGTAGGTATACTCTTTTTCTTTTACATCTTGGATAACATTGAATTTGGCATCCTTGCATTCAATGCCAATTGCACGGATATCATGTGGTAGATTGATATTCAAGTCAATCATTAACTGATCATGGTTGAGGGGTTCTTTGGTAAACAACTCAAAAAAACCCTGGTTTGAAGATACCATAGCATCAGTACGACCTGCGCCTAGCGTTTTAAATGCCGTATCTCCCAAGATGAATTTCAAAGTACGGTTTATCATGCCTTGAACCGTCTTGACAACAGGCTGTTTTGCCCAACCATGATAGCGAAACCCAAGATACTGAACTTCGATAAGGTAATAATACTTCTGACCTTGACTCATGCTGCAAATCTAATGAAGCCTTGTGATACAGCAAATCAATACATAATGCAATTAACTCTAATAAGTATTTTGTATTTTTAAGTGAATGTTGCAACAATCATTGAGTACCACCGAGACAGACCAAAATGTTGAGAAAATGCTTTACCAGGCATTTGAACAACGTGTCACAAATATCGATCAGTCGATCGTACTTGCCAATGAGGTATTAGATATTTCAAATAAGCAAGAAAACTTACTTGATCAAGCTAATGCCAAAGCGCACCTAGCTTATTTTCATATGATTATTGGAGAGCATGTAGAGGCGAGAGCATTTGCACTTTCTGCTAAACCCATATTTGAGGAGAATAACAATTATATAGGCTTGGGAATGCTACAATACGCTATTGGAAGTACATACTATAAAACCGAAGATTATCATCTTGGACTAAAACATTTAACTGATAGCTTCTTAATGTATCAAGAAGCTGATGATATCATAGGACAGTCTAGAGCTCTTAAGTCTATTGGCAGCATTTATGAATTTTTTAAGGAATATACTTTTGCTCAAGAAACCTACCTAAAGTGTGTAACGCTTAGCAAGTTATGTAATGATAAAAATGGAATCTCAAACGCCTACAACGCCCTTTCAGGAATCTATCTTAGAAACAACCAAATAGATCTAGCACTTGATGTAATAGAGCAAAGTATTCAACTCAAAATAGAAACAAAAGACGATAGAGGTTTGGCTTTTGCATATTACGGGAAGGGTAAAGTATTGGCCTACCAAGAGAAATATGATGAAGCTGAAAGCCTCTACTTAAAAAGCATTGATATATTCAATGCTAATAATGAAATGGTGGGGATTATGATGTGCCATAACAAGCTAGGTAAATTGTACTCCGTTCAGGGTAGACCAAAAATTGCAAAAGAACATCTTAATTTAGTACTGACCAAGGGTAAAATAATCAACCATTATTTGATTATGTACAAAGCCTGCTTTGCCCTATATGAATTGGAGAAAAGAGAAAACAATGCATCCGAGGCGTTAAAACATTTGGAACAACATCTCGCTTATAAAGAAAAGGTCATAAACAAAGAGACCAAGAATGTCATCCAAAGTATCAAGTCAATTTCTCGAATGGAATTGCTTGAACAGCAGACCCGTTGGCAGAAGGAAAAGACAGAAGAGGTTGAACTTAAAAACGCTGAACTTGACACCTTCGTATACAAAGTATCGCATGATCTGAAAGGACCAATATCTTCTCTTCTGGGATTAAATGAAGTAGTGAAAATAGAAATCAATGATCAAGACTCGATTAGGTATTTTGACATGTATCATTCCCAGATTCAAAGGCTTCATGGAATTTTGTTAGATTTCATTAGCCTGACTCAGATCAAGAAAAAAGAACTGTCAGTGACTAAGATACATTTCAATGACCTGGTCGATGAATGTATCAATGCTCATCAGTACTACGACAATTTTAAGAACATTAAATTTGATTTGAATATAGATGGCTTGCCGTTCAATTCTGATAAAAGCACCGTCAACACTATTCTACAGAATCTCATTGAAAACGCAATCAAATATACCCGAAACGATGTCGACCCAAAAGTGGCCATAAGCATCATTGAAGAAGAGAACTCTCTGGTTATAAAAGTGGCAGACAATGGAGTTGGGATCAAAGAAGAATATCAAAGCAGAATATTTGAAATGTTCTTTAGAGCCAATGATAAAGTTCATGGAAGCGGACTTGGTTTATATATTTTAAAAAATGCGGTTGAGAAACTTAAAGGGGTAATCAGCTTTAAATCAGAGCTCAATATTGGAAGTGAGTTTGTCGTATCTATTCCTAAAAATAGTGAGTCCTAAGATTTGATTTTGAATCACTTCATTTTTGTATGTAGCCTGTTTTATTCCTATATTCATCATGTTATTAATGCAAAATGTATTAATATTGTTTAGTGCTAGACTAATTATTGCTGTATGAAAATTTTTTTGGTAGAAGATGATAAAGTCTACGCAGACTTTATCGCTAAATCTTTACAAGGTAAGTATGACATCGAAACTTTCAGCTCCGCTGAGGATTGCTTAGATGCGATCAATGGATCTGTTCCGGAAGTATTATTACTTGATTATAAATTGCCGGGGATGAGCGGTATAGAGTTCTTTGAGAAAATCAGTCCCAAAATAGAAGAGGACACTAAAGTGATCATGTTGAGTTCTATCGATGATGGCAATTTGGTTCTTGATTTTATCAAAAAAGGAATAAGAGATTATGTCGTGAAGGACGACCATGTAATAGAGTCTCTTGAAGCTGTGATCGAAGGTGAAGATGATTACTTTTTTGATGACTTCGACTAGTCATCATTTGAAATCTTCAATGGTATTTTTATAGTAAATTTAGCCCCCCCTCCAAGTATACTTTCGCAAAGAATTTCACCTCCTAGTTTGTCGACTAAGGACTTCACAATAGACAGTCCCAATCCTGTAGAACTTTCGCCATCCGTGGGTCTTGCCGATAGAATTTGAAATTTTTGGAACATTTGTTCCAAGTCTTCTGAAGACACTCCTGGTCCTTGATCTATAAACTCCACATAGAAATCCTCTGCTTTTCCATTGCCAACCTTTATCTCAATAGTTGTTTTATTCTCACTGAACTTCAATGCGTTGGACAGCAAATTTTCAATAATTCTAGATAAGTAGAGTTTATCTGAGATAATATCGAGTCTTTCAACTTCTCGTATTAGTTTGAATTTAATCTGCTTGATGTCAGCAAGTGGCTTGTTCGCTGTTAATATTTCTTTGATGAGTCTTACAACATCTATGTCTTCAATGGCCATTTTGATGCCTTCATCCTCAATTGCCCTGATATCTAATAAATTCCTGATGAGTGCAAGACCATCTTTTATTACTTGATGCATCTTTGATAGATACTCATTTTGCTCATCTGAAATATCGGTACTTGTAAGTTTTAATAAGTTGAGAAGAGCGAAAATTCTATTGAAAGGAGATTTAAGGTCATGTGATACAATTCCTATCAAATTAGTCTTCTCTTCATTGATCTTTTTCAACTTATTATTCTGAATTTGAAGTTGTTTATTCTTTAGTAAAATTTCTTCATTTTGAGCCGCAATCAATCTATTCTGGCTTCTGAGAGTAATTAGACTATAAAATAATGCGATTATCAAAATACAGACAATTACAAAAGAGAAGATGTCAGTAGTATCTGATGCCCACAAAGTATCACTGCCCAATAACGCGAGAGAGGTGTAAACTTTAGCCAGAAAAAACTTAGTTGTAAGCATACTCTAAATCATCAACTATCCATGTTTTGGAAAGGCATACAATTTAGAAATAAAATTGACCTTAAAAAACGCTATCTAAGCTTCAAAGTGTCATGATAATCAATGGGAATACTAACTGGCACTCCATGCATAATGATCTTGGCTTTGCCCACATAATGTGCTTTAAAACCTCTTCCTTGAATAAACCCCAGGATAGAATTGACTAGACCCAATTCTGAAATATCCAATCCTATGTTCATCGGTAATGAAAATTCAGATTTCGCTAATATTTTTAGTGAGTACTTTTCTTTCAAAGTCGCTACCTTTTTGTCTTTAATATAGACATCTATATCAACACTTTTGAGCTTTGCCTTTACGTCATTGGGATTGTACAAGATTGCGTCAGCTTTCATATTCACTATCCCGTTTTCTACTTTGGATAACTTAACGTTATCAATATTTTTAAACACTGGTGGCTCATAGGACTTGTTACAGGAAATCATTCCAGTCAAAATCACTATTGAAAATACAATCAATTTATTCATTCTTCACATTTTGATATATAGTACGCAAACAGCACTTCTTTATATTAAGAAGAAATGCCTAAGTTACTTATTGTGGAAATTGTTACCGATATATATTTGGAATAACATTCAATGCATTTTTATATTACAGCTTCTTTAGGATTTCATCAGGTAAGTTGAGTCAATTCATCTT
>JAWUWD010000130.1:0-25874 GCA_034112085.1 Cyclobacteriaceae bacterium | reverse complement strand
GCTCTTGCTCTACTTAATTGAGACTTAGAGGTGTTGATACTGATGCCCAGCTGTTCAGCGATCTCTTTATGTGCGTACCCCTCTATGGCGTATAAGTTGAAAACTGTACGATATCCTACTGGTAGATCACCTACCATTTTCATAAGGTCTTCAACCTCCAAGTGGTTGCTTAAAGAATTATAATCCGGTTCATAATCAGCTTTTTCTATTTCTACTTCGAGATACATACTTTTATTTCTTCGTAGATAGGTAAGTGATTCATTAACCATGATTCGCTTCAGCCAACCTTCAAAACTTCCTTTGGCCTCAAACTTACTGATGTTGGTAAAAGCCTTCATGAATGCATTGATCATTGTATCTTCTGCTTCATCAGGTGTCTTGATATATCGTAGGCAAATTGCAAACATCTTCTTATCGTATTTGTTGTACAATGAAGCTTGTGCTTGAGGATTTTCCTTTTGGCACCTCGCGATCAAATCCTCCTCAGTTGTTGACTTTTGCAAGCTTAGCTTCATATAATTCTGCGAATACACTACCAAGATGCAACTAGTGGTAGATTGGTTGCATGGGGGTGAAATATTTATAAAGATATCGGAAAATAGAAGAATATGTTGTTTGAGCTCGTAGAAGAATAATTTATGGTTTCGATTGATTTTTTGATCATTACAAATGATAGGCCTTACTGATTCATTTCTTGATAAATGATAGGTGTGTTTTAATTATTGTCCTAATTTCAAGATTAATAGAGTTTGTTTGAACTCATATCTAAGACACTATGAAAAATATATTTGTATTACTCGTTTTATTTTCAACCATTGCTTGCTCTGGTTCTGGCCCAGCTGAAGAAACATCATATCTAATCAATCCAGTTGAGTTTAAAGAAATGATGGCTAATCAAGATATTATTGTGCTTGATGTACGTACTCCTGGAGAAGTGTCTGAAGGTGTGATTGGGACTCCATTAATCATCAATTATCAGGATGATAATTTTAAAGAGAAGATTAGCGGGCTTGATAAGTCTAAGACTTATATGGTTTATTGTAAGGGAGGAGGCCGTAGTGGTAACACAAAATCATTGATGGATAAGAGCGGCTTTAATAATGTTTACGATTTGGACGGAGGAATTACCGCATGGAAATCTGCTGGATTTCTGACCGAATAGCTTATCCTAAATGAAGTTTTTTAATGAATTTGGTGTTGGATTAGGTCATTATTCAATTGCATACAGCTTTGTGAAAAAACACCGGTTATGGTATTGGTTAATTATTCCTTGTTTACTTAACTTATTGGCTTTCTTCATCGTTGGGTATTTCTCTTGGGTTTACACAGGAGACTTGCTTGAGTATTTATTGATGCAAATAGGGGTTACTGGAGATAGTTGGTGGAAGGTGAGTCTGCAAGTAGTGATTTCTGTATTTGTTCGTTTGATAATCATTATGCTTTACTTAAAGCTATTCAGGTATATTGTGCTCATTTTTTTTGCACCTATGTTAGCTTTTATCTCAGATAAAATTCAAGAGATAAGCACGGGTAAACTGAAACCATTCACAACAAGTCAATTTGTAAAAGATGTCGTTAGGGGAGTGACTATAGCACTCAGGAATCTGGGAATGGAATTACTCCTGACGACCTGTATTCTTCTACTGGCTTTTGCCATTCCTGTTTTAGCAGTGTTGGCTCCATTTGTCATATTTGCTGTAGAGAGTTATTACTTTGGATTTGCAATGCTCGATTATCGAAATGAATTTATGATGATATCTGCTAAGGCTAGTCGGGAAATGATCAATCAGCACAAAGGGTTGATTTTGGGCATTGGGAGTATGTTTAATATCATGCTATTCGTACCGTTCTTGGGAGTGTTGGTAGCGCCAGTGCTAGCTGTAGTAGCTGCTGGCTTAGCTTTCAATAAAGTTGTCAGCCTTGATGACCTAAATGTATCCTAGGGCCCAGTACATTCCTATCCCTAAAGATTCATGCAGTATTATTTCCCATATCTTTATGGCGCTTGACTTCGGGACAATAAAATCGTCTAGGTTATATGTTTTATCATGATTAAAGTAATCTGTTCCAAAACTTGTGGTAATATATTCTTGTTTATCAAAACAAGCACTAGCTCGGGGAATGTGAAATGCGGAAGTGATCAGTAAAACTGACTGATTTGGGAATTGAGTGACAAGTATTTTTGTGCATTCTATGGCACTTTCGTGCGTGTTTCGGGATTTGTTTTCGATTATGATATCATCGTCTGGGACTTCTCCCATAAGTAATATTTTCTTTAGTTCATCAGCTTCTTTGATATCAACAGTATTATCTATCAGTTTTCCTGAGCCACCACTTATTAATATCTTCTTGATAAGCCCAAGCTTGTATAGCTGCATGGCATGAAGGATTCTGTCAGCACCTCGCGCTAGGTAAACACGGTCATTAGGTTTCTTGTATCTATTGGTGATTCCCGTTAGGACGATGCCAATATCATGAGAAGGTAGGTTCTTGAGTGGTAGTGGTGCTCCTTCCCATGCTTTCATACTAATGTTGGCAAGGTAGGGGTTTGAAAAAAACAGGAACAGGCTTAACCCACCTATTATTAATCGTTTTTTCCATCTCTTGTTTTTCATTAATACACCAGTACCTATTATTATAAATATGATAGGCAGCGGCATTAAGAAGAAATACAGCGTTTTAGAGAGAATAAAGAACATAGAGAATATTTATCGCTTGATGTTGCTAAGTCCATCCACTACTTTTTTTGGTATATCAAAATAAAGGGTAAACATCAAAAATAGCGACATGGTCCAAATTATAGTTATATTGAAATAGACAGTGTCAAAATGCCTGCCCATGAAATGTTTATGTGGGACATAAAATTGATCTCTAAAATCAAAGATCCCTGAAGGGTGTGGAGTCATATATATTGGAAAAACTTTTTGTATCAGTTTACCTTCATGTTCGATGATACGGTGGGCATCATTCTGATTTTTCACTAGTGTTGCGATACTCTGATTAAAGTGCCTTGCCTTGACTAATTCAAATGCTTCCTTTTTCTCTGCGGTATTCGTCATTTCGTGAATCATATTGTCCCGGTACTGGTCAGCTTTGTTGTATCGGTTGATATAGAATTTCTGCAAGGTTTCTAAAAATGCGTTCACATGTGAATACATTGTGGAGTCAAATTTTCCAAGATATAGGTTTTCTGTATGACCAAACTTATTGTCACCAATGTAATTGAGCTCTTTAGTTATTTCATTTCTTAATAGTTCCAGATTACTGCTCATCTTTGCTTTTATGCCCTCATCAGTGCTTTTTAAGTTGTTAAGGCAATACTCTAACTTAGATTCCAAAGTTGGAATATAGTACACTTTTCTGTAGTCTGATTCTGCCATTATTTTGTCATATGTGTAGAATTTACTTTCATATTTATTATCTTTGAATTGTGCTACCATTGCAGCTTCAAATGCCCACCGAGAAGCCATTACCTCACCAACCCAGGGCACAGTACTATCGCTATTAAGACTTGGGTTGAGTTTGTCAAACTCTACAACAACACCGCTTAGAATCAACTGAGGGATAAGCAGTATAGGGATTAAAATATAGATGGTAACTGCAGAATTGAATGCTGATGAAATATTAAGTCCAATAATATTAGCTAGACATGAAGTGGAAAATAATATCATCCAATAGGTGAAAGTCATTCCGTGAATTTCCAAAATGAGATTCCCAATGACTGCAAATGATAGTGTTTGTATAGCGGAAAGGATAAAGAGGATTGATACCTTAGAGAGGAGATAGCTACTCCTACTCAGATTCAAAAATGCTTCTCGTTTGAGGATTTTCCGATCTCTAATAATCTCTTCTGCACTCACTGTCAACCCCATAAATAAGGCGACAATGATACTCATGAATAAGTAAGCTGGAATATTCACGTTTTGGCTAAATATATAGCCAGAGTGAGTCGTGTCGAAAGTGTTGTAATACTTGACAATGAATGCTAATAGAAAAGCTAATATAGGAGCTTCTAAAAGGTTGATGAGTAAGTATTGCTTGTTGCTCAACTTCGAAAACACATCCCTCATGCAGAAGATATGTATTTGCTTTAACTTATTCGGTATATTCAGAGAAGAAGGTGGCGCTAGCGTTGATGTTTTGATTTCTGGTATGACTGAGTGATCTTTAAAGTAGGTGTTATATTGTATTGGTGAGATCTTTCGTTCATTAGTGAATCTTCCGTATTCATTGACCACTTTGGTTTCAATAATGTTGAAGATTTGTTCTGGATTGACATTACCACAGGAGATGCATTCCCCTTTCTCACTATTGATCATTTTGATCATCTTCTTGAAGTAAACAACCGCCTCTACAGGATTTCCATAATAGATTTGATATCCTCCGACATCCAAAATGACTAGTTTGTCGAACATTTTGAAGATGTCTGAAGATGGCTGATGAATCACTACAAAGATTAACTTCCCTTTTAAAGAGAGCTCTTTGAGCAGATCCATAATGTTTTCAGAATCTCTTGAAGAAAGTCCAGAGGTAGGTTCGTCTACAAAAAGAACTGAGGGTTCTCTCAGCAGTTCTAGGCCTATATTTAGCCGTTTACGTTGCCCGCCACTGATGGTTTTTTCCAGCGGTGATCCAACTTTGAGATCTTTCGTTTCTGTGAGCCCAAGGTTGTTGAGCGCTTTCATAATGAGCTCGTTAAGTTCCTTCTCACTTAAGTTGTCAAAGCACAACTTAGAAGCATAGTATAAGTTTTGATATACCGTCAGATCTTCTATTAAAAGATCATCTTGAGGTACAAATCCTATAACTCCTTCTACTTGGTCTATGTCTTTGTGAATATCAATACCATTAATTCTCACACGACCTTGAGAAGGTGTGTCGTGCCCATTAAGGACATTGAGTAGAGTGGACTTCCCGGCACCACTAGCCCCCATGAGGCCGATTAGTTTTCCAGACTCTTCTTTGATGTTAATTTCCCTAAGACCTAGTTTTCCATTTTTGAATTTGAAATGAATATCATCTGCTTCAAAAGTGATTTTTGTTTCGTCACCAGACTTCATAAAATGGCTCACCACATCACTATAGTAGACAGGGTTCATTTTATCTCCTCTTATTGTGCTACCAGTAGAGAATATGCCTATTTTTTTTTGATTCAGAGGTACGCCATTGAGGTATAAGTCGCTTTCACCGATGTACTTGATGAAATAAGTGTCTACATAGGTGAGTCTGAGAATGGCAATTAGGCCATTGATCTCTGGTCTAGTTATTTGAAAATGAGATTTTGAAGGGTTTCCTTCTTGATTATTAACAATCAGAATATGCTTAAAATTAAGATCTGCCTCATTTTCACCAATAACATAGGCCTTGATGTCTTCTATCTCTTCTTTGGATACATTGAATGCATTTCCAATATTTGTGACAAGTTCTTCTTCTCGAGTAGAAATCTCTCCATCTGCTAAGATGATTCCTATGAGCTCTAGAATGATGACAATTTTTTGTTGTTGAGTGAGTTCCTGATTTATTTTACCACAGAGATCATTAATGTTAGCTAGCTCTTGCTCTTGATGCCCTTCTCCTACAGGCAGTGAACCCGAATATTCATCAAATTGCTGCATATACCCTCCCACAGCATTTTTGTTGAGGTGCGTATTTAAGAAATCTTCTATTTGAATTCGTTCGTCAGCAGTTACTTCATCTTCTTTAGCTACGATTGCAAATAGCTTGATGATTGCCTGTAATAATGCTTCACTCATGAAATTTCAAGTTGGTGTTGAATTTCAAGATACTACTGTCTAGAGTATTATTGAAATGATTGTTAGATTATTTCATGGAAACAAAAAAAGACAGGAAATCCTGTCTTTTAATTTGAGTCTTGTAGAATTCTATTTTGTTATAGACATTCTGATTTCATCTACTTTTGAAGTGATATCAATCAAAGTGGAGTCAGTTAAAACCATGCTAGATTGATTGTTTGCAATTTGCTCAGCTATATTAAGTGACTTATATAGTTCTTGAAGCTCAATCAGCTGCTCTTTAATGCCTCCAACTGGCTGAGCTTGCTCAATAGTTCCCAATAGGTTAAGAAGATCACCAAGTGCTTTCTCCTGCTCTAATATTACTCTCATAAGGGGGGATAATACCAAGTTCCTGCTGTCTTCTGGAAGTAAGTCTTTTGGGTAAGTTTTGATTAGTTCTGTAGCTATGTACAGACCTTCTACAAAACTTCCTGTAATCAAAAGAGCAGCCATTCTTGATCTACTATCATCTTTTAGGAATTGGTCAGTCTCTCCGATCGCTTCGTTAAGAATGAAAGCCAAAGAATCTTTGTTAGCAAGATTACCTTCAAATCTCTTTAAAAGAGTAACATTAATCGCAGCAGAAACACCCAAGTGATCCGCTAGGCTTTTAGTAGATGACATGTAGTTAAGAGCCTCTTGTACTTTGCCGTAAGAGACCAAATAACCAATGTCTGTTGCATATACACCAAGGTTCATTGATGCAGCATCGTTGGTGATTTCGTATTCTCCTATCTTTCCGATATTGTTGATCAAGCTCTCATTGAATTCTGCTCCAGTGGCTTGTAAAAGAAATGGAATTTCAGAAGGTGCTGGAATATCATAAACCACAGACTCGATTTGATCTTTCACTTCACTTTCTGCTTGATCAAATGCTTCTGAATTATTAGTTTCTGATTCTGTGTTTGTCTTTTGTCCACAAGAAGCAAGTCCTATGATGACTAATAAAGCAAGTAACTTCCCGATGGTTGATTGTTGTTTCATAATTGTACGATATTATAAAATATTGATGGTTTAGGTATTAAAACTAACGCCTAAACTATTTAATTTTAGGCAAAATTCTAAGTATCTGGATTAATTAATACGTTTTAAATCTTAAATCTTATCTAATGCATTTGATAAATTGCTATTCATTTGACTAAAGATGTCGTCTCCAATATTCTCAATAAGTAAGTTAACTATCTCAGCTACCTCATCTTCACTTGTGAGATCCCATTCACTAACTTTGTAGGTCTGCTCAAGTTGTCCGTATTCTAGCTTGATGATATATTTATTGTTCCATGAGAAAATGCTAATTTTATATTTGTCATGTGGAATCTCTTTAATCATTCTCATATTATTATCACCATTTATGTTCAATCACAATATTAAGAGATAAGATCAAGAATAGCAGACTGATTTTTTATATATTTGATAGCATGGTTTTTGTTTGGATAGTCATGAATTAATAGAAACTAATTGTAACTATTTGCATCATTTTTCTGTTTTAAAAAGAAATAAACGAAGTGTACTCAATTGATAAAATTATTCCAAATAATATGAATGCAGTCAAGTATTGTAAAATTTTGATTGTGTTCCTGTTAATGTTGACAGCTTCTCATGCCGTTGAAGCTACGCATATAAGAGCAGGGGAAATCACCATCCGCAGAAATAACTGCAACAATCTCACATTTGAGATCACATTCACAGGGTATCGTGATACAGGATCAACCATAAACTTTGGGGATGGCTTTATGGATTTTGGAGATGGTAGCGATGCGTTGCTCATCAGTGGTGACTTATTTACGTCAACAGACGTAGGGAATGGCATTGAACGAAATGTTGTTACCATTACACATACATTTCCAGCTCAAGGACTTTATACCATAGGGTACCGAGAGCTTAATAGAAATGCAGGAACACTCAATATTGACAATTCAGTTGAGACACCTTTCTATACAGAGTCACAAATTGTTATTGATGCCTTTATTGGTTGTAATCAATCACCAGAATTGCTCATTCCTCCAGTGGATGAAGGATGTATTCAAGTGGCATTTTTTCACAATCCTGGAGCATTTGATCCAGATGGAGACAGCTTGTCATATGAGTTCACTACACCGAAGCAGGATAGAGGGGTGGAAGTGGTCAATTACAAACCACTTGACGATGCCAGTCTTTACCCAACTGGATTTGAAACGGGTAGTGAAGATGGAGATACAGCAACATTCACAATTAATTCAACCACTGGAGATGTCAAGTGGGATGCTCCTGGGGCTGAAGGACAATATAACATAGCTTTTAAAATCATCGAATGGAGATTTAGAGGTAGTCAGTGGAGGCAGATCGGTTATGTCACAAGAGATATGCAAATCCTAATAGAGGATTGTAATAATGAGCGGCCAGATCTAGAGATTCCCGAAGATATATGTGTTGAAGCGGGGACTATTATTAATGAAATCGTCAGTGGGATTGATCCAGATAATGATCAAATTAAGATTTAAGTATTCTCTCAATTATTTAATGGCGCATCTAACCAGCCAACTTTTTCACCTGATCCAGCTGCGAATGATTTCAGGCCTTCACCAGCAACTTCTCAGTTTCAATGGCAAACCGGATGTAACGATGTAAGAGAACAGCCCTATCAAGTTATTTTCAAGATAACTGATCGACCTGATGCCGGCCCAAAGTTAGTGACTTTTGCAACATGGAATATTACTGTAGTAGGTGCGAAGCCAGATTTACAATCCACTACTAGAGATGAGCGTGAGGCAGTGCTTAATTTTACACCATACAATTGTAATCTGGTGGGTGATCTAGTCAGAGTCCAGATATGGCGTAGAGTAGCTAGCTTTGATTATTCTCCGGGAGAATGTGAGACTGGATTACCTGAGAATAGTGGCTACCAACTAATCGATGAAGTAGGCACAAATATTTCCACATACCGTGATACCAATAATGGAGCAGGATTGGCATTTGGAGCTCAATATTGTTATAGGCTCATTGCGACTTTTCCAAGCCCAAGAGGAGGGGAAAGTATAGTGTCAGATGAAATCTGTATAGATCCAGTGGAAGTGAGTGCGCCCACTATTACGCATGTTACGGTGAATTCGACAGATGAAAATACTGGGGAAATAAGAGTAAGCTGGAGATCTCCGTTTGAATTGGATCTTTCTGTATTCAGCCTTCCGTTGAATTATAGGGTTTCGCGATCTTCAGGAATGTCAGGAGGTACTCTTGAAGAAGTCGATGTTACCACAGATACGACTTTATTAGATCTTGATCTTAACACGACTAATAATACTTATCATTATACGGTCACAGCGATTGACAACTCTGGTGTCGAGATCGAAACTTCAGTTGCTGCTTCAAGTGTGAGAATTGAGCCTACTCCACAATTTGAAAAAATTGAACTCAACTGGTCAGCTGATGTACCTTGGTCTAATATCATACAAGGAGAAAGACATGAGCTGTATAGAAATAATGTTCAAACTGATTCAAATGTATTTGAAAAAATAGCTGATATAGAAGTGTCCTCAGAAGGGTTGCGGTATGTAGATGAAGGGCAGTTTAATGATGTCCCATTGGACAATACAACACTTTATTGTTATTATGTGATCACTAAAGGCTCTTATGGCAATCCACTCATAGAATCGCCTCAGCTCAATTTCTCTCAAATTATTTTTGGGCAACCGAGCGATGATATTGCACCATGTGCTATCAATCTTGAGATCAAGGAGATCAAATGTCGACCTCTGGGTGACTTGTCTGTCGCAGAGGCAGGAGAATATCCTTTTGATTCTCTGCCATGCGAATTCGATGATTTTGAAAATACAATAAGTTGGAATGATCCAGGACTTTGTGGTGAGGATATAGAACGTTATGATGTGTATTTCAAAGGAAAATTGAATGATCAGTTCGAGAAAATTGCGAGCGTCACTGACACCGTCTACGTTCATGAAAATATGCTATCTTACGCAGGTTGCTATCTCGTCAAGTCTGTCGATCGATCTGGAAATGAAAGCGAGTTTAGTAATGAAGTGTGCAATGATAATTGCCCGAACTATGTCCTTCCCAATGTTTTTACGCCAAATGATGATAATGTAAACGATTCATTTAGAGCATTCAGTAATTTGGTGTTGGGTGACGAGGGCGGGGCGATTAAAGATGTTGACCTAAAAAACTGCCCAAGATTTGTAGAATCGGTTGACTTTAAAGTTTACAACAGATGGGGAGGTGAAGTGTTCTCCTATCAGTCTGAAGATGCTCGAAGCAATGGAGAAAGTTTGTCTCGTGAAGAAGCAATTTTGATAGATTGGGATGGGAAGAGTAATAATGGGAACGCCTTGACTTCTGGGGTCTATTTTTATAGTGCTGAAGTGAAATTTGACGTCATCGATCCATCGAAAAGGACCAGATTAATTAAGGGATGGGTACAGTTATTGAGATAGGAGATAAGTCATTACTGCTATTTGATGGCGTATGTGATCTGTGCAATGGAGCAGTGAATTTTGTAATAGAGAGAGACCTTAATAATCATTTTGTTTTCGCTTCTTTACAGTCTGAAGTTGGGCAACAGATTGCTCACAAATACAACTTACCAAAGGGTGATTTCAATTCCATGGTATTGCTTAAAAACGGAAAAATATTTCTACGGAGTAATGCTGCACTTGAAGTCACGAAGGGTTTAACAGGCAGTTGGCAGTTATTATATGGGTTTAAAATTATCCCTCGATTTATTAGAGATTGGGTTTATAATATCGTGTCAGAGAATCGCTACAAGTGGTTTGGTAGGCAGGACCAGTGCAGAATGCCATCTGTGAAAAACCAAAGTAGGTTTATTTCTATCTAGAATTTTTCTTTTCAATTTGCAAGTACGGCATTTGCTGAAATTCCATTATGTTTGCTAATTAACTTACTTATAAATAAGCAATATGAAAGCATATATATTTCCCGGTCAAGGGGCACAATTTACAGGTATGGGTAAAGACTTGTATGATAGCAATAGCAAAGCAAAAATACTTTTCGAATCAGCAAATAATATATTAGGATTTGAGATCACTAAGATGATGTTCGAAGGAACAGCTGATGAACTCAAACAAACCAATGTCACGCAACCCGCAGTGTTTTTGCATTCTGTGATATTGGCGTTAGTCAACGAAAATTTTAAACCTGAAATGGTTGCAGGACATTCTCTTGGAGAAATATCTGCATTGGTTGCCAATCAAGTACTGAATTTTGAAGATGGATTGAAATTAGTGGCAAAGCGCGCTGATGCAATGCAAAAAGCTTGTGAGATGAATCCATCTACAATGGCCGCAATCCTAGGGCTGGAAGATGCCAGAGTTGAAGAAGTATGTGCTGGAATTGATGATGTAGTGGTTGCTGCTAACTACAACTGTCCTGGGCAGTTGGTGATCTCTGGATCAAACAAAGGGATCGAAATGGCTTGTGAACTAATGAAAGAAGCAGGGGCGAAACGTGCATTGCCGCTACCAGTAGGTGGAGCATTCCATTCTCCATTAATGGAGCCTGCAAGGGAGGAACTTGCAGAAGCCATAGCTGCTACTAATTTCGGCACTCCGATCTGTCCAATTTATCAAAATGTTAACGCTCAACCATCTACAGATGTATCAGTCATCAAAGAGAATTTGATCGCACAGTTAACTGCTCCAGTAAGATGGACGCAATCAGTCCAAAACATGGTGAATGATGGAGCTACTCTATTTGTGGAAAGTGGCCCCGGGAAAGTGCTCCAAGGGTTAGTGAAAAAGATATCTAGAGAAACTGAAGTGGCGAGTATTTGATGATGATAAACTATACAGAAGAGTCTAATAAAAGTAATTTCATTAGACTCTTCTGCTTTATACGATCATTACTTTAAGCTCATCTTTGCACGCCTGGAGTAGTTCTCTTTGATTTTCATTTTGTTCAGGATGTACAAAGTCTCCTGCGATCTCGACTAACGGAACTAGTGTAAATCTCCTATTTGAAATCTCAGGATGGGGTATAGTCAGCTTGTCAGTATTAATGACAGAGCTGTTGTAATACAAGATGTCTATATCAATGATGCGCTGTCCCCATTTTACTTCTCTAACTCGTCCCATTTCTTCTTCCATTCCGAGAATACTGTTGAGTAATTCTTCTGGTTCTACGGTTGTAGTGATTTCGATGACTTGGTTGTAGAATGAAGGTTGATCAGTATTCCCCCAGGCGGCAGTTTCATATATTTTTGATTGTTTGACGATGTTGTGCTGTGCACTGATTTTTTGACAAGAGGTCTCAAGCTGCTGACGCTTATCACCCATATTGCTGCCAAGTAATAGATATATTCCTTCTGTCATGATTCGCTAGCGAAAATACCAAAACAATAGTATAATTTAATACAAAGATTAATAGTTTTGCCAATGGGACGGTCTTTTAAATACTCATTTATTGACAAAGACTGCCTGTTATAATAGAATGATTTTATGAAGTTTTTAAGGAATTTTTTAGCAACTCTTACCGCATTGATAGTGTTCTTTGGGTTTGGACTGATTATGTTTTTTGGGGTGATCGCTGTACTGAGCTCACAAGAAGAGGTTATTGTAGATTCAAATTCCATATTGCATATTAAGCTCAATAGGCCCATTGTTGAAATGGAAGGTGAGAAAGATCCACTTGCCGAATTGCCAATATTCGCGGGTGACAATCAACACATTGGCGTGATTCAACTTAGGGCAGCATTGTCTAAGGCGGCTAGTGACGATAAGATTAAGGGTATTTATTTAGATGTGCCTTATTTGATGTCAGGGTTTGGAAATTTAGAAGAGATTAGGAATGCACTACTTGATTTTAAGGCATCTGGTAAATTTATCGTGGCTTACGCAAATTTCTACACAGAGGGCGCTTACTATTTGGTGTCGGTTGCAGATAAAATTTACCTAAACCCAGAAGGTGATTTAGAATTCAATGGGTTGAGCATCAATACAACCTTCTTTAAAGGGACCTTTGAAAAATTGGGAATCAAACCACAAATATTTCGTGTGGGTGATTTTAAATCAGCTGTCGAGCCATTTATCAGAGATGACATGAGTGACGCTAACAGACTGCAATTATCTTCAGTATTAGAGTCTATAAATGGCAATATGTTAAAGAATGTAGCTAAGAGCAGAGATATTGATATAAATGTGCTTTCTGATATTTCTAAGGAAATGAAAATCAGAAAGGCACAGGACGCGATTGAGCATAACCTCATAGATGGAGCATTGTATTATGATGAAATGATGTCCGAATTGATGGAACGAATGGATGTTTCACGCGAGAAAGACCTAGAATTCATCTCTTATGAAAATTACAGTACGAAAGTAAGCACGTATAAAAAATCTGATAATGAAGTAGCCGTGATTATAGCAATGGGAGACATTGTGCGAGGAGAAGGTCAACAAAATGAAAGCATAGGCAGCAAAAAGTTTGCTAGGGAGATAAGAAAGGCCCGTCTTAATGAAAAGGTGAAAGCAATTGTTGTGAGGATCAATTCACCAGGAGGTGATTTTGTGGCCTCCGATATAATGTGGAGAGAAATCGAGTTAGCTAGTAAAGCGAAACCAGTCATAGCTTCTATGTCTAACTATGCTGCGTCAGGTGGGTACTACATGGCGATGGCATGTGATACGATAGTTGCTCAGCCAACAACCATAACTGGGTCAATTGGGATATTTGGAATGCTCTTCAATGCAGAAGGTTTTCTTAAAGAAAAAATGGGGATAACTCATGATGTTGTAAGGACAGGTGATTATTCTGATATCATGACAGTGACTAGGCCATTGTCTGATGGAGAAAAGGCTATTATCCAACAAGGGACGAATGATGGTTATGAAACTTTCACTTCTAAAGCAGCTCAAGGTCGAGGGATGAAGAAAGAGGATTTACTTAAAATAGCATCAGGAAGAGTTTGGACAGGAGAGCAGGCATTAGACAATGGATTAGTAGATGTATTAGGTGGATTAGAAGAAGCTATTGCGATTGCCACAGATAAGGCCAATATCACAGACGATTATAAAGTGAGATATTTCCCAAAATACAAACCATTGATCGAACGCTTGATGAGTGGCGGAAATGAAGTAAAAGCACAACTTGTAAAGGAAGAACTTGGAGAGATGTATATTTACCTCAAGGAAATAAAAAAGTTGAAAAACTACCAAGGAATTCAGGCAAGAATGCCGTATGACATTTCTTTGCAATAGCATTTAAGAATCGATATGACAACAGAGATAAGACATAATTGGACTAAGGAAGAAATACTATCTATATACAATAAGCCATTGATGGAGTTGCTTTACGAGGCAGCAACTATTCATAGAGTTCATCACGATCCTAATACGGTACAAGTATCTACTTTGCTGTCCATAAAGACTGGAGGATGTCCAGAAGATTGTGGTTATTGTCCACAGGCCGCGAGATATCATACAGATGTTGAAGGAAATGATTTGATGGGAGTCGCTCAGGTCAAAGCACAAGCACTAAGAGCAAAGGCATCAGGAAGTTCGCGAGTATGTATGGGAGCTGCTTGGAGAAATGTCAAAGACGGAGAGGAGTTTGACGAAGTCCTCGAGATGGTAAGGACCATTAATAAACTCGATATGGAAGTTTGTTGTACACTTGGCATGATCACTGAGAATCAAGCCCAGCGATTAGCAGAAGCAGGATTATATGCTTACAATCATAATCTCGATAGCTCAGAAGAATATTATAAAGAAGTAATTTCAACACGTGGATATGAAGATCGTCTTCAGACAATTGACAATGTGCGTAAGACTAACGTGACCGTATGTTCAGGTGGTATAATCGGAATGGGCGAAAAGGAAAGTGACAGAGCTGGAATGCTGGTGGCATTATCCACACTCAGCCCACAGCCGGAGTCTGTCCCTATCAACGCACTGGTTGCTGTAGAAGGAACTCCTATGGAGGACGAAAAGCCTGTTGAAATTTGGGATATGATCCGTATGGTAGCTACTACTAGGATTGTCATGCCAGAAACGCAAGTACGATTGTCCGCAGGGAGAACTGAAATGACTAGAGAAGGACAAGCGATGTGCTTTTTTGCTGGAGCCAATTCAATTTTCGCTGGAGATAAACTACTCACTACACCTAATCCAGATGTCAATGAGGATATGGAAATGTTTAAGAAACTTGGACTAAATCCTCAAAAGCCATTTGTCAAGAAAACACAACCTGATACTATAGAAGCAGAAGATTCTCAATACCAAGCATTGGGTGAAAAACCAAAATGGTCTAGACCTGAACATAAGATTGTTCGTAATGAAGAGGCTAAAGAATTAGCAAAAGGACTGAAATCGTAGAAAGTCTCCAACATGCTTTTTCCTTCAGATGAATAATGAACCAGGTGTCGACTTCCTTTTAATTGATTAATAACAAATCATAGTTAGTCGGTTCAATTTAATTTATTGAGTTGAGAAAATACCCGGCTAGATTTCCTATATTATCTATTTAAACAATAAATTGTTGAAGGTCAGGCTAATCGTATTTATTATTCTATTAATCTCAGGGTGGTCCATTGGCCAGCCTAGTGATAGTCTTGTTCATAGAGCAAGTATCGCAACAGGTAGAGAAAAGGTAGAGCTATTACATCAACTCGTTACAGAGGTTTGGCTCAACTATCCTGATCAAGCTATGATTTATGCCCAAGAGGCATTGAGTTTGTCTCGAAGTTCCGAAAACCGGACTCTAATATCAAAATCATTAAGACTATTGGCTGGAGTTCATTACTATAAAGGTGATTTTACAACTTCCCTAGCTTATAACACCCAGTCTTTAGAAATTGCAATGGATATTCAGGACTCCTCTCTAATCAATAATTGTTACAATAATATAGGTCTCATCTACTATGACTTAGGGAGTTATCAAAATTCTTTGGAAAACTTATTACGGTCTAAAATTATCAAAGAAGCAATAAATGAGGTTTATGGGATGTCAACGACTTTGAATAATATTGGTCTTGTTTACCATAGTGTAGGTGATTTTGTAGAAGCAAGGGAGAATTTTTTTGAAGCCTTAAATTTGTCGAAGCAAAATGATGAAAAAAATCAAATAATATATTCCCTCAATAATATTGGATTTACATATGTCAAAGAAGGGGAATTGATTCTTGCTAAGGAGTATTTTGATCAATCTTTAGATGTGGCAAAGGTGATTGATAATAAAAACAGAGAATCTGCAGCTTGGCGAGGGTTAGGCGAGATCTTCTTTATTAATGGTGAACTGGACTCAGCTATGTTTTATTATCAAACAGCTTTGAGGTTGCGTAATGAAATTGGTGATCAAAAAGGAGTGTCAGAACTTTACAATCTCATGGCCAATATTGAACATCAATTGGGAAGTGAAAATATAGCGCTTGATCATTTGACTTTGAGTCAATCAATTGCACGAAAGATTGGATCTAGGAATCAATTGTTGGATAATTTGAAATTATTCATGAGCATCTATCTGATTACTGATAGAAAAAATGAGCTATATAAATCTCAAAAAAGCTATATAAAATTGAGAGATTCACTCTACTATGACGGTATAGATAGAAATTTATCATTGATTCCCCTTAAGCTTAAAGAAGAAGCAAATCGAATCACCCTATTAAGTCAACAAGTACAAATAGAAAAAGATGCCTTTAGTCGTAAGTTGTACATTGGAGCTATAATGTTGGGTATTCCTGTGATTTTTATTTTATTCTACATGTACCGTAAAAATAAGTTGGTTAAGGAACAACTTATGATCAGCAATATGGATGTAACAGCTAAGAATGAAGAAATTCTTACTCAGAAAGAGGTGTTGATGTTTAATAATGGAGCATTGGAAAATGCGAAAAATCTAATTGATACACAAAAAAACGAATTGGAAATTCTCAATGTAGAATTAGAAAAAAAAGTAAGTCAGCGCACGGTAGAACTGAAAGCTGCGAATGAGGGGTTGAGATCTACAAGTTTAGAATTGGATAATTTAATATATAAGTCTTCACACGACATTAGAGGTCCTTTGGTTAGACTCATGGGGGTCTGCAATCTGGCTTTGATGGAGGTGAAAGAAAAAAAGGCACTTGCCTATTTTAAGATGGTGGACAAGGCATCAAAGCGACTGAGTAATATTATTGATAAGTTGAAAATCGTAAGTGAATTGAATAAAAAGGAGTTGATCAATGAGAAAATTGACTTCATTTCATTAATCAATGAAAGTCTCGATAAGAATAAATATATCGAAGGACTTGAAGATGTTGAAGTAGAAACATCGTTGGAGGAGGGGACATTTTTTTATTCTGATCCCTCTATACTTGATTTAATTATTTTCAACATGATGCAAAATGCTATGCAGTTGTTGAAGAGTTCTAGCGTTGAGTTAAAAAAAATAAAGATATCAATCAGTAAATCTGATAAATTTTTAGTAATGACCTTTGATGTCGAAAATATAGATCTAGTTATTAATAAACACGATAATTTTTACAATGTACTCTCCAAAGATGACGATGGACAACAAAGCTTGGGGATAGGTCTCTATACCGTTAAGCAATGTGTGCAGAAGTTGGAAGGAGATTTACTTCTTATGGGTGATCTGGATCATATTACTCGATTCACAATTAATTTGCCCCTTCACATCCGATTGTAATTCAACGATTAATATTTTTATGATCGCATTATTTTTTGATGTGAAAATATCAAGTGAGCCATTAGTCCGACACATCTTATTATTTATCTTTGCTTGAATTTTTTGAATTAGAATAAATATGTCTAAAAAGAAACACACAATCACTGCAGCATTACCATATGCCAATGGTCCAGTTCATATAGGTCACCTAGCAGGAGTTTATGTGCCAGCAGATATTTATGCCAGGTACTTGAGGAGTAAGGGTGAGGATGTGGTTTTCGTTTGTGGGTCTGACGAACATGGAGTGCCAATCACCATTAGAGCTAAGAAAGAAGGAGTTACACCACAGCAGATTGTAGATAAATATCATGGTATCATTAAGAAATCTTTTGAAGATTTCGGTGTTAGTTTTGATGTTTATTCTAGGACATCTTCCGAGACGCACCATAAAACAGCGGCTGAATTTTTCACTAAACTGAATGATCAAGGAGAATTTGAAATTAAAGAATCGGACCAGTTTTACGATGAAAAGAATGAACAATTTCTAGCAGATAGATATATCATTGGTACTTGTCCTCACTGCTCATTTGATCAAGCTTATGGCGATCAGTGCGAGTCATGTGGATCTTCATTGAGTCCTGCAGATCTTAAAGATCCTAAGTCAGCATTGACTGGTGAGACGCCTGTAAAGAGAGCAACAAAACACTGGTACTTGCCATTGGATAAATATGAGCCTTGGCTCAAAGAATGGATTGTCGATGGCCATCAGAAGGATTGGAAATCAAATGTTTATGGGCAATGTAAATCATGGATAGATCAAGGATTACACCCTAGAGCGGTGACCAGAGATTTGGATTGGGGAGTTCCAGTCCCATTAGAAGAAGCAGAAGGAAAAGTGCTTTATGTGTGGTTTGATGCCCCTATAGGATACATATCAGCAACGAAAGATTGGGCAACCGCCAAAGGGAAAAACTGGGAAGATTCCTGGAAAGGAGATGACACTAAGCGTGGTCACTTTATAGGAAAGGACAATATTGTATTTCACTGTATTATTTTCCCATCAATGCTCAAAGCGGAGGGAAGCTATGTGTTGCCTGACAACGTACCTGCCAACGAATTTTTAAACCTCGAAGGAGATAAAATATCAACCTCAAGAAACTGGGCAGTTTGGCTTCATGAATACTTGGAGGAACTTCCAGGGAAGGAAGATGTATTAAGATATGCATTGTGCGCTAGTGCTCCTGAGACTAAGGACAATGACTTCACTTGGAAGGACTTTCAGTCAAGAAATAATAATGAGCTGGTAGCAGTATTTGGCAATTTCATCAATAGAGCATTGGTCTTGACCAAGAAGTATTACGATAGTCAGGTGCCAAGTCGTGGAGAGTTGCTTGATATTGATCAAGAAGTAATCAGGAAAATTGGTGATTATCCTACTAAGATTGCCCAATCAATTGATAAATACAGATTTAGAGAGGCCTTGTCATATCTGATGGATTTGGCTCGTGTTGGAAATAAGTATTTGGCTGATACTGAACCTTGGAAGTTGATGAAAGAGTCGCCTGAAAGAGTGGCAACGATTTTGAATATTAGCTTACAACTGGCTGCTAATTTGTCTGTATTAGGAAGGCCATTCTTGCCATTCACTATGGATAAACTACAAGGCATGCTCAATATCCAGGTTGAAAACTGGGAGGATGCAGGAGGTCTCGATTTACTGAATAGCCCACATCAGATGAATTCTCCTGAACTATTGTTTGAGAAAATAGAAGACGAGCTAGTAGCTGCGCAAGTCCAAAAATTAGAGGACACTAAAAAACAAAATGAGATGGAAAACCAAGTAATTTCACCATCTAAAGATGAAATCGAGTTTGACGATTTTATGAAAATGGATATGCGTATTGGTACAGTTATAGCAGCAGAGAAACTTAAGAAATCTAAAAAGCTTCTGAAATTGACCATAGATACGGGATTTGACGAAAGAACAGTGCTAAGTGGAATTGCTGAGTACTATCAGCCTGAGGATGTTATTAACCAACAAGTTTGCGTTTTGGTCAACTTAAAACCACGTAAGATGATGGGGATAGAATCTCAAGGAATGGTCTTGATGGCAGAGGATAAAGATGGAAGTCTAAGATTGATCCAGCCAAATGAAGTGGTGAGTTCGGGAGCAATGATCAGTTAAAGATTTTTGGTGAAATCCTTCAATAGCTCATTTGCTGCATTAACTGGAGAGATAGCTCTGTTCTCTACATCTTCGGATATTTGGCTGATTTTACTTTTCACTTTATCATTATTATAAAAATTTCTTTTTAACTGTTCTTCAATGATTTGGTGCATCCAGTCTATGTTTTGTGTTTTTCTGAATGGTTCTAGTAGAGATTTTTCTTTAAGGTGATTGTTGTGTTTTGAGATCATACTCCAAACTTCAGATAGCCCCATTTGCTCTAATGAAGAACAGGTAAGTACTTGCGGAATCCATCCTGAATCTGTAGGAGGAAATAGATGTAAGGCATTTTGATATTCAAGACGCGCGTTCTTGGCAAGGTTGATATTCTCTCGATCAGCTTTGGTGATGGCTATGCCATCCGCCATCTCCATGATTCCTTTTTTTATTCCCTGCAGTTCATCTCCGGCACCAGCAAGCATGAGTAGTAGAAAGAAGTCCACCATTCCCTTTACTGCTGTTTCGGACTGGCCTACCCCCACAGTTTCAATGAAAATCACCTCATATCCAGCTGCTTCACAAAGCAACATCGCCTCACGTGTTTTATTAGCAACACCACCGAGAGTGTCGCCTGACGCAGAAGGTCTTATATAAGCTAATGGATCATTGGATAAAATATCCATCCGTGTTTTATCACCCATTATACTACCACTTGTTCGCTGAGAACTTGGATCAATAGTAAGTACAGCTAATTTTTTCTTTTGAGCGGTGATCTGCTGTCCCATAGCCTCAATGAAAGTGCTTTTACCTACTCCCGGCACACCAGTGATTCCCACCCTAATACTATTGCCTGTGTTAGGTAATATTTGCTCTATGACTTGTTGTGCTAGTAGGTTGTCATCAGGGAGACTGCTTTCTACAAGAGTGATCGCCCTACTAAGAGTAACTATGTCTCCTGATAAGATCCCACTGATATATTCGTTGGCAGTAAGCCTGTTTTTTCTTTTACCCATTGTATGCTAAAATAGTAAGACCATAACTAACAAAGTAATCCTTTATGGAGTTTTGATTATTTTGCTAACTTGAAGCCCGATTGAATTAAAATCATATCAAATGAAAGATGGACATGGTAGGAAAGTTAACATATGGTTAGATAGTTTATTAGCTACTATCTTTGTTCTATTCTTTATGGCTGGATTACAAAAGGCTGTCGAAATAGTGAATTTAGATGGTTTTGATGCAATAGGAGAAGCTTTAGAAGATATGGAGATTACAGATCATGTATTCTCTAACTTACGTGATACTGTATCCATAGATGACAATATAGTCTTAGTTAATTTTGGGCCTCTTACACGAAGTGGTATAGCTGAACAGATTAGGATAATAGATAAGTACAAGCCAAAAGTGATTGGAATGGATAGTTTTTTCAAAGGTTTTGGTGGAGATACACTGGCAACCTATAATTTAGCTAGTGCCCTTGCGAATGCTCAAGCAGAGGTAGTCATGGTAGCTAAAGTGGATCAGTCTGACTCTTTATTTGAAGTCTCCAAAGGAGAGGAAATATATGATGTTTTATATAAGTCTGATTCTATATTTCTCCAGAATACTCACTTAGCGATAGCCAATTTGGATACCGAAGCCAAGTTTCAAGACGATGTGAAAATATGTAGAAAATTCCCACCACAAAGGATGTTAATAAATGGAAATGAAAAATATATAGCTTTCGGTGCCAAGATGGCTCAATTATTTGATTCAACGAAAATTGATAAACTTATAGAAAGAGATAAGGATTTTGAATTGGTTAATTTCAGGGGAGATATATTTTTACGTCCTTTTTTCTTTAATTCAGTTACTGGCGGTTTTGAAATGCGAGAGCAACAAGATAAATATACTCGATTTCAAGTGTTGGATTGGAATCATGTTTTAGAAGAAGATTTTGCCCCTGAAATGGTTGAGGGTAAGATAGTCTTATTTGGTTATATGGGGGAGCAACTTGGAGGTTCTTCATGGGAGGATAAGTTTTTTACTCCGCTCAATACTAAAATAGCCGGAAGAGCCAACCCTGACATGTATGGTCCAGTGATTCATGCTAATATCGCTTCAATGGTGCTTAATGAGGACTACATTGGAGGCTTTAGTGAAGTGACTGAAGCAGTTCTAGGTATTCTTCTTTTATTTATTAACGTATTCTTCTTTTCGATTATATATCATCGAATGGGTGCGTGGTATGATGGGATTACCAAACTCATACAAATAATAGAGATTATTGCACTTACATTAGGAGTCATATATGTGTTTAGCGCTTATAATTTTAAGATGGAACTAGCAATTGCATTTTTTGGCATAGCTTTGGTAGGGGATCTACTGGAAATCTACTTCGGGGTTATAAAAAACGTATTTAGCGAAAAAAATATCAAAAAACTGCTTACCTTAGGTATGAAATCTGGATAAAGAATCAAACGGACACACAACAGAATATTAAACAATAACAAAAAGGCTATGAAATCATTAGTTTCAACATTAACATTCTCTTTACTACTAGTTGGCGCTACGGTATTTGGACAGGGATACACTTTTAAGGTATTGGCCAATAAAGGAGCCAATGAGGTAAAGTCAGGAAATGAGTGGAAACCACTTAAAACTGGAGCATCCTTGAAAGAAGGAGATGAATTGAAAATATCAGACAATGCATATTTAGGGTTAGTTCACAACTCTGGGAAGACATTAGAATTGAAAAGCGCAGGAAATCACAATGTGAATGACTTGGCATCTAAAATAAGCACAGGAGGATCAAGCGTAGCTAGTAAGTACGCTGACTTTGTGTTGAGCAAAATGACTGCAGAGGGAAAAAGTAATAGATTGAGTGCTACTGGAGCGGTTCATAGAGCGGCTGTAAATGCAGGGATCAACATTTACATGCCTACTTCGGTAGATGTCTTCAATGATCAAGCATTGTTGGAATGGGGAGAGATTGAAGGAGATAAGGTTTACGAAGTTAAAGTGGTCAATATGTTCGGTGACGAATTGTTGATGACAGAAACTTCTGAAACAAATTTCAAATTGGATCTTAAAGATGAGAAACTTATGAACGAAGCCGCATTGATCGTAACTATCGGTGTGAAAGGTGAAGAAGATATGAAATCAGAAGAAGTAGCTATCAAGAGGCTTCCTAGTGACAAGGCTGAGCTTGTACAGCAAAACCTTAATGAGTTAATGGGAGAAGTGGAAACTACAACTGCTTTAAATAACTATATCTTGGCTGGATTTTATGAGGAAAATAGACTGTTGTTAGACGCACTATACTATTATGAAGAAGCAAAGAGGTTGGCTCCAGGAGTAGAAAGTTTCAACGAAGCTTATGAAGAATTCTTATTCAGAAATGGATTGAACTAAGAGATAAGTAGATCAATGAACAAGGGGGCTTTTTGCCCCTTTTTTTATGTCCAAAAACTCCTTTTTACTTTAATAGGTGACGCATTGTATACTTTTTTCGCAATATTGGGGATGAATAACTATTTATAAACTTATGTCAGAATTTTTATGGGTGAAAAATTACCCCAAAGATATACCTGCTCAGATAGGAGCGAATAAATACCAATCACTATTAGAATTATTTGAAAATGGAGCAAAGGCTTATGCGAATAAAGAAGCCTTTGAGAATATGGGTAAATCAATTACTTATGGAGAGTTAGATAGGTTATCGACATGTTTTTCGGCATACCTTCAAGAGCACTGTGGGTTAGTGAAAGGAGATAGAATAGCATTACAAATGCCAAATATGTTACAGTACCCTGTAGCATTGATAGGGGCTACAAAAGCTGGTCTCATCGTAGTAAATACCAATCCACTTTATACTTCAAGAGAGATGGAGCATCAATTCAATGATGCGGAAGTAAAATCTATTGTTATCATAGCTAATTTTGCCAGTAGCCTTGAATCAATAATTCATAAGACAAAAATAGAGCATGTAATAGTCACTCAGTTGGGTGATCTCCTTGGAGGATTTAAAGGAACGCTTGTCAATATGGTGGTGAAGCATATTAAGAAAATGGTGCCTCAATACAATCTCCCTACCGCAGTCAAATTCAATGATGTTTTAAAAAAGGGAGCACAATTGAATTATACAAGACCAACAATTACAGGTGATGATGTAGCATTTTTACAGTATACGGGGGGGACAACTGGAGTGTCAAAAGGGGCAGTTCTTTCACATAATAACATTGTCAGTCATACGAATCAAGTTGAGAATTGGTTCAAACCAAAATTGGGAGTAGATGAGGTGATTGTTACCGCAATTCCACTATACCATATCTTCGCACTTTGTGTCAATGGGATATTAATGTATGATGTTGGAGCTAAGAATGTCTTAATAACCAATCCGCGAGATATGCCAGGGTTTGTGGCTGAACTGAAGAAGCATCAATTCACAATCATGACAGGAGTAAATACACTCTTTAACGGTTTAATGAATAATAATGAATTCAAAAATGTTGATTTCTCTCGATTGAAGGTTACAGTAGGTGGAGGAATGGCAGTGCAAGGTTTTGTCGCTAAAAAATGGAAGGAACTTACAGGATCTGCTATGTGCGAAGGGTATGGATTAAGTGAGACTTCTCCCGTACTATGTTGTAATCCACTGGATGATTCGGAGCAGATTGGAACTATAGGGCTGCCCACCCCAAGTACAGAGGTTGCTATATTTGATGAGGATGGTAATCAACTGCCTCAAGGTGAAGTTGGAGAGATATGTGGGCGTGGGCCTCAAGTCATGAGTGGGTACTGGAATAAGGATAATACTGGAGTGTTTCACGAAGGAGGCTGGTTCAAAACTGGTGATATCGGTGTGATGGCAGAAGATGGTTTCTTTAAAATTGTAGATCGGAAAAAGGATATGATCTGTGTATCTGGGTTCAATGTGTATCCCAATGAGGTGGAAAATGTTATTATAGATCATGATAAGGTCTTGGAGGTTGCAGTTATAGGTGTAGCTGATGATAAATCTACTGAAGCTGTGAAGGCATTTATTGTCAAATCAGATGATAGTCTCACAGAAACAGAAATAAAGAAGTATTGTGAAGAACACTTGACTGGCTATAAAAAGCCAAGACATGTTGAGTTTAGAACAGAGCTTCCAAAATCTAATGTTGGAAAAATCTTAAGGAGAGTACTTAAGGAAGAAGAAATCGCTAAGTAGAATTAATAATAATTCACTATTTTAGAGTGAGTAAATCAAAGAGAATGAGTGAAAGAGAAGTAAGTATGCATCATTTCAAAAACCTGATTGCCGTATCAATGGTAGATGGAGTTTTAGATGATGACGAAAGGGAGTTTTTGGAAGAGCGAGCGGATGAGCTAGGATTGCCTAGTGATGAGGTCTCTGAAGCAATAGCGAATGCAGATAAGCTTAAGTTTGTTGTGCCAGAAGATGCAGAAGATAAAGAAGAACAATTAGCCGATATAGTATTCATGTCCATGGCTGATGGGACAATAGAGGATAAAGAATATCAACTTTGTTTGAATATAGCCGAAAGGTTAGAACTTAAAAAAGAAGACTTAGATGAAGTCATAGCCCTGACTAAACGTCTTTGGAATAGATCTTAAACACTTGAAATATGATTGGTTTTTTTGAACATCAGTATCTTTCTTATAAAAAGAAGCATATTAAAAATCTTGTCGCATTGGCCAATTCAGATGGATTTATGCATGAAGACGAGAGGGCATTAATATATCGACTAGGAGAGAAGTATGGGTTGAAAGAAAAACAGGTTGCTAAAATAATCGAGGCCAATAAAGAAATAAACTTATACGTTCCTGAGAGGGATGATGAAAAGATGGATCAACTATTTGACTTACTTCAAATGGTTTATGCAGATGGGGTAGTGGATGATAGCGAGATTACTTTTTGTAAAGATGTTGTGAGTAAGTTTGGTTACAAGGATGCATTAGTTGACAAACTCTTAGAGCTATTTAGGAATGGAGATCCTGTTCCTGCAGACTGGGAAAATGTGAAAATAGAATTGATTAAAGACTATGCGTAATATTGTTTCAATATTATGAGGTTAATTACTTAACTTTGTGCAGAATTCATGGCAATGGTTTACCATTGCCTTTTTTTATACAAAAAAATGTTATGCATAAGGTATTTGGGTTATTGTTGCTAGTGTTGGTTTTAGTGAGTTGTAGTGACGAGCGATCAAGAGATGGAGATAAGCTTTTCAATAAAGGGCAATATAAAAGGGCGATAGAGGCTTACAATGACTATTTAGATGCCAGACCCAATGATTTGAAAATCATATATAAAAGAG
>JAWUWD010000129.1:0-8421 GCA_034112085.1 Cyclobacteriaceae bacterium | reverse complement strand
AAGAAAATGAGAACTCTCTAAGTGAAGAAGAGATTCGTGCCTCACTTAGCATCGCACATGCCAAAGGTGAACTATCTAAAAACGAACATCGACTGCTCAATGCTGTTTTTAAGTTTGACGATGAAGTTGCTTCACACATTATGAGACCTAGAAGTGAAGTGGAGTACTTAGATGCAAACAAAGCATTTGGTGATAACCTATTATTTGCAAAACAGTCCAAACATTCTAGATTTCCATTCTGTGAGGGTTCACTTGATAAGTTAATTGGAGTGGTTCACATTAAAGACTTGATTGGATATGACATAGAGGACACTTTAGATTTAAAAGCTTGGGCTCGTAAGCCAATGTTGGTTCCAGAAAACATACCAATTGGGAGACTACTTCAAGAGTTTAGAATTGCCAAACAGCACCTCGCATTTGTACAGGATGAACATGGTACATTACTCGGAATAGTCACGTTAGAGGATGTGTTAGAAGAATTGGTAGGAAGTCTACAGGATGAATTTGATGCTGAAGAGCCAGATATTGTTGAGCTAGATGGTAAATATCTTGTTGATGGAGATGTTCAAATTGAGGATTTGAACGAAAAATTCGATATTGATTTAATGAGTGAAGATGCTGACACACTTTCAGGGTTGATGGTGGAAAAGTTTGGCCATAAATTGGAGAAAGGCACAACCTACAACTTAGGTGCTGGTGTAGAGGTAGAGGTTGTAACTGTAGAAGGAATTCGAGCGACAAAAGTCAATTTAACTATACATGTGAATAATGATGAAACGATTTAAAATAGTCAGACCTGATAAATTAATAATGACCGGCCTGAAAACACTTGGAAGTCAAACCATGGATCTATATTCAGAAGAAAAAAGTAGAGCTAAGGAAAAAGGTGAAATTACCTTTATTGGAAAGCAGAAAATTGAAGAAGTTAAAACTCAGTTGTATCGATATAACAATAATGAAATAGAAATAAAAAGTGACTTTGAAGACTTTGATTTTTTTAACAAAGCCTCAAAAAAACATATCCATTGGCTCAATATTCATGGTTTGCATAATGTTGACTTGATTGAGAAACTTGGGAAAGCCATTTCATTAGATCGCATTACAATAAGACAAGCTTTGGACACTACACTTAGACCTAAAGTTGAAGAATATGATAATTATATATTTTTTAGTGTCAAATCTATTTTAAAGAATGCAGAAGGGGAATTAATAATTGAACAGTTGTCCTTTGTTTTGGGGGGAAATTATGTGATCTCTTTACAAGAAGAACCTGCGGATCATTTTGATCATATAAGAAATAAGATTGTCGAGAATCTGGGATTGGTGCGTAGACGAGGTACTGACTTTCTGCTGCATCAATTACTGGATGCAGTGCTGGATAATTACTTCCAAACTATTGAGGTTCTCAATAAGGAAACTTCCGTTTTAGAAAAAGTGATATTAACCAATCCCTCTCAGGAATCACTGATCCTTTTAGAGCAAATGAAAGGTTCTACTGAAATGATTAAAAAATCACTGAGTCCATTTAAGGATTCTCTAAAGGCTATTCTGAATCGGCCAAAAACTTTTATTAAGGAAGAGAACAGTCGATACTTTCAAGACTTGATGAATAATTGTTCAAGTGCGATTGAAGAAATCGAGTCAACCGCCAAATCACTAGATAGTCTTACCAACATCTATTTTTCATCTCTTAGCCAAAAGATGAATGAAACAATGAAAGTGCTTACTACCGTAGCCACAATTTTCATTCCTCTTACATTTATCGCAGGAATTTACGGAATGAACTTTAAAAATATGCCTGAGTTAGAATACCCTAATGGCTATTTTATAGCACTAGGAGGAATGGCAATTGTTTTCGTAGGAATGCTTATTTATTTTAAGAAGAAGAAATGGTTGTAGTTAAACTTTAATCTCGATAATGAACTTGTAAAACAATAAAATTGACTGCCTATGGATATATAAGAGATTATAACTTGAAAAACGTATTGATCTATTTTTGAAAAATGGAAGCGATAAAATCAATATCACAGACATTTAAAAAAACGTATTTAAACGAATTAAATTTTAAGAAAATGAAAAGATTATATATAGTATTTATAGCACTTTTTATCTCATCATCTACTTTGGTATCTGCAAATGATGTGACTAAACAACAAGATGAGAAAGTAATTGCAGTGTACAACGGGGTGACCGATGAAGGCAAGTATAAGTTTACCAATGATCAAAAAACAGTCCTCCTTTTTGATGAACTAGGTGATGATGTGACCATAGATTTATATGAAGAAGAATACATTGGAAAGAAATTTTCAATAACCTGGGAAGAAGAGGAATATGACTTAATGGATGATGATGGCGAAACTACAGGTGAGGTGGAAGTTGTAAGGACTATTTTGGAGATAGAAGAACTTGATTAATTAATTATTGTTGTTGTGAGAGGGATTGCGCATTAATTTTTGCGCAATCATTTTTCTCTCGCAAATACAAATAAAGCTCGGAAATGAACCCTGATTTAACGTTGATCACTAACTTAATCATCATAGTGAACTAAACTTTAATGATCCTAAGGCATGGATTAACTGAATTGCCTCTGTTATGCATAACTAAACTATTAAGAAATTATATTTAAAAATATAGCACATTAACAATATGATTATCAGCAACAAAATACCACTGAAATATATCTTCTTTGATAGTAAGTTAGAAATTCTATTTGTGTTGATTATAGCCTTGTTGTCTTATTTTGCATCTCAGAATCTTGACAACAATGTATTGGAGATACCATTGTCAATACCTGCTTTTCTCGGAACTGCTATTTCAGTTTTGCTCTCTTTTAAAATGAGTCAATCATATGATAGGTGGTGGGAAGCTAGAAAAATATGGGGCGCAATTGTAAACGATTCAAGGAGTTTGATCATTCAGTTACAATCTTTTCTGAACGACTCTGATGAAGCAATTACAACAATCGCTTATAGACAAATTGCATGGTGTTATTGCCTGGGTCAATCACTGAGAGGACTTGATCCAACATTAGACTTGGACAAGTACTTGTCGGAAGAAGATCGAAGTCATTTAGAAAAAATCAGTAATAAGCCACTGGGGATCATTCAATTGAATACTCAACAAATCAAATTATTAAAACAAAATGATCTAATTGATTCAATAACTCATATGCAATTGGATAATACATTCGTTAGACTTTGTGATTCAATGGGCAAAGCTGAACGGATAAAAAATACCGTATTTCCTCCGAAGTACAGATTGATTTTACGCAGCACCATATACATTTTTGTCATTCTACTTTCGATGGCGGTTCGCAAAATGGAATTATACATTGAACTCCCATTATTACTACTGTTCTCACTTATATTCTTTCTGTTAGAAAAATCGGCTTTTCACCTTCAGGATCCATTTAAGAACAGACCAAGTGATACACCTATGACCTCTCTTGCACGTGCAATTGAAATAAACATAAAACAGCTATTAAAAGACAAGGACATTCCTACGCCTGATCCTCAAACTGATTATTACATTTTATAATTGCTACTCAAGGATTGAGAATATTTCAAATGAATAATAGATTTTAAAACAACTAGATTATTAGAGATTTATAGGCAATTATATTTGAATTTTAGGTTGGAATAAAGGAAATCTATAAATGTATCATCAAGTCGTAAACCAAATTATTACGGTATACTGGCCCAATACAATTGTCATATACTTTCCTCACTTTCACATTCGATTCACAACTGTATCTACGTTTTTTTTTAACAATGTCAGATATGATATTTTAATGTTTTTGCTAGTTTTCAAACTACTGTATTTGATACCTTAACCAGATATCTATTTTAATCATATATAACATGAGACACGAACGACCTTGGGAGCCACTACAAGAACTAATAGATCAGGATGCTACTGTCCAATTGAAAGGTTTTTTGGATGAAATTGACACCGATGACCTAGTAAGTGCAGTAAATCATATCAATGCTGATGATCGTGCGAAGCTCTTAGGTCTGCTCTCTCCGCAAGACGCTGCGGAAGTGGTTGAGGATATTCCCTGGATTCAGGCATTGCGGACAATAGAAGACCTTGAAGCCAAGCAAGCTGCTGCCATTATCTCGGAAATGTCGAGTGACGATCAGGCCGATTTTCTGGATGAAATGGATGATGCAAATGCTGAAGCCATCATGGTCGAGATGGATGACCAGGAAGTTGAAAATATACGGCACCTCATCCAATATGATTCAGACACTGCTGGAGGTCTGATGATTACTGAATTTCTGGCCTACGAAGATACTAAGACTGTCGGAAGCGTAGTGCGTGATCTTGGGGATAATTCTGAAAAGTATGAAAAATATAATCTTCAATACATTTATGTTACCCATAACAATCAATTTGTAGGTGTACTCAATATGCGTCACCTTCTACTTTCCAAACCAACAACTTTACTTTCCAAAATTGTATTGGGTGATGCTTTGACGGTCAATGAATTTGACCCCTTGGATGAACTTGTCAGATTCTTCAATGAACATAATTTTCATGGTGTTCCTGTTATGAATCAGGACAATGAACTTAAGGGTGTAGTACTCAGGGAAGATCTGCGAGAATCGCAAACAGAAAAAATACATACAGAACATCTGGAAACTCAAGGGATTGTTGGTGGGGAAGAACTCCGGACAATGCCTATTTTACTTAGAGCAAAGAGACGGCTCTCTTGGTTAAGTGTAAATATTTTACTCAACATTGCGGCTGCTAGTGTCATAGCCTTTTACCAGGAAACACTAACCGCTGTAATCGCATTGGCAGTATTTCTTCCCATCATTTCTGATATGAGTGGATGCTCCGGCAATCAAGCTGTAGCGGTAAGCTTGCGTGAGCTGTCATTGGGAGTTGTAAGACCCTATGAAATGATGAGGGTTTGGTTACAAGAGGTTTCTGTGGGCGTACTGAACGGAATCGTACTAGGCACTTTAATAGGAACAGCCGCATGGCTTTGGCAAGGTAATATCATTTTAGGGCTGGTGGTAGGAGGTGCACTAGCAATCAATACAGTCGTTGCTGTTTCCATTGGAGGGACTATCCCACTTTTCTTAAAAAGACTGAAGGTAGATCCAGCATTGGCCTCAGGCCCCCTACTCACCACAGTAACCGATATGTTTGGGTTCTTTTTAGCTTTGACTTTTGCAACCATGATGCTGAAATATTCATGATATACTTGGTTAATAAAGCCTTAAGCCATCCCAACATGCATCAACGCATCCCCACGATTTACTACTGGGTTGTTGTTTACTGCTATCACATGTCCATCAGTTTTCGCTTGGACGGCTCGCTCGAATTCTCCAAAAGGTCCTGTAATGAGGCCAATTTTCTGCCCTTTCTTTATTACTTCTCCAGTTCGAACAAAAGAATGGTAAAGTCCAGCACCTGATGCTCTTATCCATGTGGTTGACGACAATACAATGGGCTCTCTATATGGGATTGGCGCGTCCGCTCGCATACCCAAATTTTTCATCACCCTGAGTGCTCCATTGACACCTTCATCCACTGCATTTTTTCGTAAGCGTAGTGACTCTCCTCCTTCATATACTAAAATTGATTTGCCAAGTTTATCAGCTTCTCGCCTTAGAGATTTCTCTCTGAACTGAGAATCAATCACGAATGGAGGAGCAAACGCTTTTGCTAAGGCAGCATTGTCTGGGTTAGAGAGTACAGCACGAATTTGCGGATAATTATTGATTCGTGCCCCCCCCGTATGAAAGTCAAGACCACAGTCAATTTGAGGTAATATCTCGTTTCTTAAATGATAGGCAATCTGACTGGCCAAAGATCCATAGCGGGTACCTGGAAAAGACCGGTTGACATCTTTACCGTCAGGCACTTGCCTGGAGAAGTGTATGAATCCGTGAATATTCAAAATCGGAATGCAAATAACAGACCCAATTAAGGGAGCATTATATTTGTTCGAAATCATTCTTCGTACAATTTCCACTCCGTTGATCTCATCGCCATGCATCCCTGCCATCAACAAGAGTGTAGGACCATCATTTTTCGATCGATTGACTATGATCGGAATATCGATAGGTGTTCTTGTAGGTAGTTTTGCAATATTCGCATTGATTTGAACTTCTTCACCAGGGGAGATGGTTGTTCCTGCTATTTTCATAATTTTCATTACCATTAGGCATTTACTTTATCTTTAAGCCTTCTTTTCTTAGTAGCGGATTGTTCGATGTATTCCACTATTTTACCTGCAATATCCACTTCAGTTGCTTTTTCTATACCTTCTAGCCCAGGTGATGAATTTACTTCCAATATCATTGGCCCTCGTTTGGATTGAAGCATATCTACTCCCGCTATAGCCAATCCCATGCTCTTGGCAGCACTTAGAGCAGCAGTTTTTTCAGCCCGGCTAAGCTTGATGATGTTAGCATGTCCACCTCTGTGCAGATTCGATCTGAATTCTCCCTCTTTACCTTGTCGCTTCATAGCTCCCACGATCTCTCCATTTACGATGAACGCTCTTATATCAGCTCCTCCAGCTTCTTCTATAAATTCTTGAAGTATGACACGAGTCTTCAAACTTTCAAAAGCCTCAACAACAGATGTAGCTGCTTTATTGGTTTCAGCCAACATTACACCCAACCCTTGAGTGCCCTCCAATAGTTTTATGACAATGGGTGCATCACCGATATGTTTCAATACTTTATTATCTCCTTTACTGGAATTGGTAAACGCTGTTTTGGGCATAGCTACTCCTGATCGTGACAGTATTTGCAAACTTCTTAATTTGTCCCGTGATCTTGTAATAGCCAATGAGTCTACCGCACTAAATACGTTCATCATTTCAAATTGCCTGACAACAGCTGTACCATAGAAAGTTACAGAGGCTCCAATTCTTGGAATAATTGCATCTATATTAGTGAGCTTTTCACTTTTATAAAAGACCGATGGTCCATCATCGTCCATCACAATGTCACAGTGCATATGATCAATTACGATACCCTCATGCCCTCTCTTTTCAATAGCTTCGACCAATCTTCTTGTTGAGTAAAGTTTTGGATTTCTTGATAGCACTGCAATTTTCATAATGGTTTTATTTTAGTTTTAGTTTTATAAGAGAGGTCTTCCTGTGCCACATCCACAATGAACCTTGATTTTAAAAGTTTGCGCCCCAATAGTATAGGGAATTTCATTTCAGCCCTGTCGGTTAATGAAAATGAAGTGTGTATTTTTTTACCAAAAATGATGGCGGTAGTCTTGATAATATACCTGTCTTCTATATGACCAGAGGAACTTTTTATTTTCTTTTTAAAATAGTCGTTGCTATAAAAAACATCATTTTCATGGCTTGTAAGTGGTATCTGAAATGCATTGCAATCTTCACCTTCTCTTATTTGATGATCGATTTTTGTGCAATGAATGGATGACCTATTCGCCCCGGTATCTATCTTGACTTCTATATTTTCAAGTCCAAACTCGGGGAAATCAATACGGTCTATTCTTCCTATTTCTTTCATATGTACTTAAGACGTTAAATAATGTGACAGGTCACATTATTTATAGTAATTATTTAAAACTGTTGTTATATAAAGTTTTCATAGTAAGCATTTCATTTGCTTCGAATTGCCTAACGTGGCAATTATAATCCAGATGATTAAATTGAACATTGATAAAAAACCTATTGTAATATGTTACACTATTGCTGTATGCTGTGTCATAATCTAATCATCTATTGAATTTCGAATATGATATTTAATAGGGTAGGAGATCATTTTGTTACACTATTGGTTCGTGGATAGGCATAATAACATTATGTTAAATAGAAATTTCTTGAGCGTTGGCCAGGCAGAATAGCGGGGTGAGCGTGAGCATGTAGGTGGAAGCATTATTCTGTCTAAATTTTTTGTTTACTTTTTTATCAATGAAAAAAGTAAAAGCCCAGCGGCTTGAGTGAGATTGAGCGTAAAGAAATGATCTGGTAGATCATTTTAGGGAGCTGTCCGTTTGTAGGGCGGCCTTGAGAAAGCCGTGCGGTGGACATAGCGCGCTGGCCGAGCGGCTATTTAGACATAACGACTAATTATATAACACCAGCTGAATTTTCTTTTCTCCGTCCTGGAGGGTTGACTTTGTGCGGTCTATTTACCCGAGCGCCTTGGCGAGGGCAAGCGAAGAGTAACGGAGCGCAGACATAATGTTATTATATAACCATTAGACTAAGCAGCCCTGCAAGCCTTCCAATACCTAAAGCTTGCCTAATGGCAACCTTCTACACGGTATTGATTGTTATATAATGGCATCGCGTTATGTTACTTAGCTTTGGATTGATGCGTGGGATTAATAGTTTTAGAAGAGGCCTTTCTTTTTTACTTAACAGTTCAATATTTTATCTTCAGCAGAAGTGGAGCACTCTTTTGACAT
>JAWUWD010000128.1:0-7363 GCA_034112085.1 Cyclobacteriaceae bacterium | reverse complement strand
CAAAAGTTAGGTCACCATTAATCCCAGGCAATGGTTCTTCAATTGGGACAAGAATAGTGCCGTTATCTTTGGTCTTATAATATGATTCACCGACTTGCAATGGTGCAAATAGCCGTTGCACCATTACTTTTAACTTCACACCCTCGATTGGGTTACCCATTGCATCTGTGAGCTTGGCTGTAATATGATTGACGCTATCCTTTTCAATGGAGTTGGCTATCAGGTTGACATCATAATATTTCACTGATTTGGAAGCATCTTTAAATTTTTCACTCTTTTCCAATCTAACCACATATATGTTTTCAATCAAGGAGTCAACGGCCACCTGTTGATGATCTTTTAAATTAAAAAATGCATCCCCTTTCATGTTCGTCACGACTTCTCCAATATGGACGAGTGAATCCTCTTTTACCTGCTGGTAAACTTCCAAGGACAATTTCTTAGCAGGCTCATAACCATTCTCTCCTTTGAATTTCACTGCAATAGAAAGAAATGGATTTGAATCCATGACCTTATTATAGTCTATAGATAGCCGGGCTTTATATTTTTTAGTTTGCCCTTCGGCAGCTGAGCTAATAAGAAATACCATGCCTATAAAAAGTATTGGCAAGATTCGTTTTATGTTAGAACGTTTTCTCATGATTGCAAAGTGTTTTCGTTGTCTGATATACCTTGGGCATCGGCAGTTCTCATTATAGGAATGATGGGAAGATACCGAACAAGGATAGTGATGATGAGCAGTGCCATTGCGAGCGTTCCACTGACGATAGCCCATTCATGCAAGCTGGGAAAATATTCATGCCAGGATTCGGGCACCCCTTGTATGGGTAAGAATGGATGCAATAGTGCCGGCACCACTATGAGGTATCTTTTCCACCAAGAGGTGATGACAACTACTAAGGCCACAATAAATAGGGGTAGTGGTTTTCTTCCTTTTTGAGAAAGTAGCATAATAGAGGGAAGAATTAATCCCCCTATAGTCACGAACCAAAACAACCAGGAGTAATGCCCAGAATACAATTCCTGAAGATGAATAAGTTCGGCCTTTGGGGCTGTAAATAATGGGAGTAGGTATTCATTGATATTGAAATAGAGATAAATCAGACAAGCCAATACTAATAGCTTTCCTAGTTTATCAAAATGCATATCGGTTATATATTTTTCTAGACCATATGCCTTTCTCAAAACGAACATCACCGATATGAGACTCCCAGTTCCAACTACAAAGGCTCCTGCTATAAAGTACGGGCCTAGATTTGTGCTATCCCACCCAATCCTATAGGTCGTTGAAAACAACCACGCATCAACCGTTTGAAGGATCAAAGCTACTGGGATGATAAGAATAGCTACTATTTGTATGGATCGTAACCAAAGGCTCATTTGCTTCTGACTTCCAGTCCAATTCAACGATAGCCTTCCATACCATTTATTGAGAATAGGTTTGTCATGAAAGTGTTTTTTGAGCAGGGCAAAATCTGGTAATAAAGGTATATATAGAATAAGGCCACTTATTACGATGTAAGTTGATATGATTATCACATCCCAAGTAATGGGTGATTGAAGCCTGCCATGGATAAATAGATTGTAAAGTCTATCCGGCCTACCCATATCCAATACGATGGTAACTCCAGCCATTATAATGGCTGCAAATGCAATGATTTCAGCAATACGTACCAAGGGAACTCGCCAAGTCTTTTTTGTCAACCTTAAAATGGCTGCAGTAAGGGATCCTACAAAACTAATGGCTACAAAGAAGACAAAGTTTGATATGTAAACCCCCCACAACACATAATCTCTCATGTTGGTGACTACCTGACCTTTTATGAGTTGGTCGATATAGGCAATAATACCTGCCAAAACAATTATGATCAGGGACACCGTCCAAATTTTACCAGAAAGATTGAATTTTCTGGGAGCAAGTTCTGCAACTAACTCTTCGTATTTACTCATATATCTTCAGGTTTTTTTACTGACTGAAATTCATTGTAATTCTCAAGGCCATCTTCGAAAGCATCAGAACGCTCCACTGGAGGCAAGTAGTAAACACTTGGTTTAGTTCCAAGTTCTTCCATAAATCGATATCCAGCCCTTTCTTTTAATAGCTCACTTAAGCGAACTGTTTGTCCGCTACCATTGGTTACAGCATCTTCATTAGCATCGCCAAAATAAAAAACATCATTTGGACAAGAAGATACACAATGAGGGAGTTCTCCTTTATCAATCATATGAGGACAGAAATCACACTTATCAACAGTCCCCTTTACACTAGGATGCCCTGTGTGGTCTGGAGAATTTTCGGCTATATGGTCTGCCATCGACATCATTTCCTCTTGCTGAGGATCGGTCCAGTTAAATACCCTTGTAGAATATGGGCATGCCGCCATACAGAATCGACATCCAATACATCGCTCATTATCAATAGATACAATACCATCTTTGCGCTTAAATGTTGCATCTACAGGGCAAACAGTGACGCAAGCAGGCTGATCACAATGCTGACACATCATAGGCATCCAGTAGGGAGCCGTGTCTTTTTCTTCTTGCATGTTATATACTTTGAGCCATGCATTTTCACCAGTGATGTAGTGGTTTTTGTTGCATGAATCTTGGCATTTTAGCGCATTTCTACATTTAGCAAGATCTACGACCATGACGAATTTCTTGTCGGCATAGCCTTCCCTTACGTTGTAGTCTGTATCATTAGAATTATCCTGAACTTCAGAAGCAGGAACTTGAACCAGCGTTCCATCGGTAGTCATTAATTCAACCATTTCATCACCTGGCTTGCTTTCCGCCAATACTTTGGCAGCGATAGCGCCTCCGACTATGGTTGCTGCTCCTATCTTAATTCCTTTGCTTAGGAAGTCTCTTCTCGAATCTTTTTGGTCATCTTTCATGCAAATGGATTTAAGATTTTTTGTTTTTTGGTGTTAGCCAATTCAACAATGAATTGTTGGAAATTTGTTTGTCCACTATTTTTGAATTATTCAAAGTGCTCTTCTTGACTTTTACAGCTTTACCATCTTTTGTCAAAAGTGTTTCGTACAAATCATCGTTAGAGTCGGTCAACTGCTCTTTCGATTTAGAGAGACCTAATAGGGGAAGCAGTAGACTACCACCTAAAAAAGGAAGAAACTTTCTCCTAGATAATTTTGACTTCTTTGCATCAGATTTTTTCATAATATGGATTATTCAATGACTTAAAATGACCACAACCGAGTGATGTTAAACCCGATCAACCAATCACCCTCACCAAAATCATTTTGATTGAACGTAAAATTCTCTTGCGTCTGGATTCTATTATTATTAGTTGCAAAAATTTGAAATGCATGACTGCTTGTGGCTATCTCTAATCCAATATTTATGGATGGTTTAGGGTCGTTAATATCATGATGCGTAAGAGGGTGGTCATAACCCAGCATCATATTCATTTGACCACTTAATTTATAGCGTATTCCCGCACTAACTGCCCAAGTGTCATTTTCCATTGTTTCCCAGCTACCATCTGTTTGTTCTTCCCATTTAACTGCATTATAATGAGAAACGGAAGGAGCGATTTGAGCTGAAAAGTTGGAACTGAACCTTTTCATAATAAACAACTGGTGTAAAAAATTGTACCTGTCCGATGGATTGAGATAATTCTCTTTTTCCAATATCTCAATACCCATATTCACATAATAAGATAGTGTAAGAGGCGTTGAGTTAGATCTCGTTTGAGTAAGAATTGAGTACTTGGCATTTAAGTCGAGTATCATTTTATTCTTGGTCAAGCCAAGACCAACACTCAATTTATTGATTGGAGTATATGCCAATCCCATTCGGATATTTGATGGACCATAAAGCCCCAATAAATCTCTGTTTCCGGAATTGACTTTGCCAAAACGGTGCTGGATTACGTATTCAAAAGTGTTTTTATTATAAACTACTCCCGTTTGACCATCAAACCACCAGGAACTTTCAAAAGCTGGTCGTGCAGGTTTTTCTTTTTTCACTTCCTTCACTTCCTTTTCTGTGTCGGCATCTTGCGACATGACTGGTGTTGACACTAAAAGCATAAGAAAAACCAACATAGGCAATAAGCCCATTTTTGCAATATTGTGTATTTTGTATTGTATATTTTTCATAGCAGTACTTTAGTTATTCTCGGCACCTTGTTCAATCCATTTTAGTATAATTGCTTTTTCAGTTGCGGTTGTATATTGCTCCATACTGCCCCCAGCATCTATTTTCGTGTATAGTGAACTATTATCTGGTTCAGCTTTATCAATATAATTGCCTGAAAAAAGAGCATCATATGAAACATCAGATGAAAGGTCTAAAGGCACCCCTGTACCATTATGACAGCTAGCGCATTTTGCATCGAAAATTGGTTGAATTTCCAATGAATAGCTTAATGGCTCATCGGGTAATTCAACTACCACCGGAGCTACTTGGTCGTAATAACATCCTGATGCAAAAAAGGCAATAAATAGGAGGCTAACATTGATGTAATACTTTTTATTCTTCGTTTTCATGAGTTCGTGTTTGAGATTTTAAGCAATGTTTTGTTAATCATTTTTAGCTCCATCTTGTATCCAGCGAAGAACAATATTTGATTGTTTGGTTGAATATTTCACTGAATGTGATGCTTCTGGTGGTTTAGTATAAATAACACTTAATTCTGGTGAGGTCAGATTTACTAGATCATTAGAATTAATACTCTCATAGGCATTCCCCTGAGTTAAATTTAATGAGGGGAATTGTCCACCGGGTTTATGGCAATTCGTACAATTTTCGCTAGTATAAAAAATTGGTTCCACATCTAAAGCAAAGGAGACAGGCCCCGTTTCTGGAATATCAGTTGGGAAATTTGTGCTACTTGAAAGTGCTTTTAGTAGATCCTTAATTTCATCAATTGTAATATCAAATTCACCAGCCATTGGAGGGGATACCTCAAGCGCTCCATATTTGGTTTTATGTTGAAGTTCATAAGGTTTACTTCTTGCATATCCACCAAGTCCTTTGCCATTTAAGCCAATATCTAAACCATCTGAACCATGACAACTCGCACAGTTAGTAGAATAATAAATTGCTCCATTATCCACATTTCCATTTTTACCTAAACTTTGATATGACGATGTTCCGGTTGGGTAGGTGCCATTATAACGGGCAACGTATAACTCATTTACATCAAACATTCCTTCCTTCAAAAATTTAACAATGTCCCATATTTGAGCATCCGTGAGAATTTCCGGGTAGTTTGGCATTTGATCTCCTTCAGTGGCATTGGAAGCAGGATCGTAGGAAGATAAGTCGTGAGATACACTTCTTCTAGCTTCAGTTTTTGTCATAGCTTCAAAGAGTTCATCAGCAGTTTTTGATTGTGCCAAATCATATAAATTTAAACTTGAAACATTTGGTCTAGTAGTTTGTGGAGCTCTGCCATTAGACGATCCTTCAGTACCTAATCCATCCCAACCATGACAACTCTGGCAACTAAAAAAGTCACCATTTTCATCATAAATTGAAAGACTTGCATCTGACTGATTGAACTGTGCATCAGCTGACCAAAATTGATCATACATAATACCTCCAGTACCAAAATCGGCATCTTCGTAAGTCGCAACATGGGGTGGTGCTGGTTCTGGATTATCATGAGTACAGCCAATTATGAATACTAACGCTAGTGTTACAAATGTGCTAAGTAATCCAATTTTGTTTTTGTAATTCATATCGGTTGTCGTTAATGATTTGATGGCTTTTATAAGTATTATATAGATGATTTACTTATTTAAAAGTGTAGCGTATTAATGTTCTTGATATCTTCTTATTAATATTAGGTTGATTCGAAGACTTGATATTAAATTCTGTACTCATTTTCTTAGAAAAGCCTTGCCACTCATTGTTGTGCCAGTCATAACTTTTTTTATCCACGTTTATGGTGGAATCGTTAATGGAATTAATTGTATAAATCACTTTTAAAGTGTGTTCACCTTCTTTATGTGTAGTTAGTTGATTTATTGGAGAAAGACGATTTACATTGGAATGAGGGGGCATCATTTCTGTTTTTAACACCTTTGATTCTCTTTCAATAGTGCCGTAAAAGGGCCACCCTTTTGAGGCTGATTCTTCTGACATGATGTAATCGTGCTGAACCATTATTTTTGAGGCTTCATCAATTATTTCAATTGTAATTTCATTTTGAATTTCATCCACAAACTCGAAATAGAAATGTTTAACCCCAGCGACATTTGCATCCTGCTCTTGTGAAGCGCAGCTTGCAAATAAGTATGCTGTAATTGCAATTAAGAATAAGGGGAGGGGTTTGTGTGACATTTCAAGTTTGGGCTTATAGCATAGATTAAAATATAAAGGGGAGTCATTATCGACTCCCCTTTCTTAGTCACTATTAAAGTGCTTTTGTTACTTGGTATGAAATATCGATTGTCACATCGTTTTCTTCTCCAATATGTCCTGACTCTACACCGAATACTTGGAAAGCAGCGAAGTCAAATGTTCCTTCAAAACTTGAGAAAAGAATTGGGTCTCCAGAGCGATTTGCTCCTTCAAAACCAGGGAGAAATTTGAAGAACATATCTACACTAGCTGTTGTTCCATTGAGTGTAAAGTCACCACTTGCCAAATAACCATCGCCATAGGCTTCTATATTAGTAGAAGCAAATGTAGAATATCTATTTGCACTCTCAGGATTATCATTTTCCATTCCAAGGTATCCATGTACACAACCTAAGTTATATGCTTGTGTATCTGGATCTTGCCATAATGTACCATCAGAATTGTATAGTGGGTCACGACCACCAGGACTGTCCGTAGTAATAGTTAATACGTCAATAGTAGCTTCAATTTTACTAGCACTCAAGTCGAAAGGATCAAAATCAATGTATGTTTCGACTAACGCAAAACTGCCTGTGTATGTAGCATTTCCGCCATCGTAAGGGAATGAGAAGTCTATATTAGAGTGGTTCCAATCAGAACCCCAATCACCACCTTCATATGTGTTTACTCCGAATGCGTCCTCTTGGCCGATTGATGCTAATGTGAAGTCTTGGGACATATTAGCCTCACCAACTACAACCAATGCTCCTTCGCCAACAAATATGGCACCAGCAACTCTACCACTTGGGTTGTTTTCGTTTTCAGTGTCATAATTTGCATAAACAAAATTACTGCCAGCAGTAAGGCCAGAGAATGTGTAATTTCCAGATGCATCAGCTACTGTGGCTACATCGTAACCAGTTGTTGCCTCAGTTGCTCCAATTTTTAAATAAACTACAGCACCATTGGCTGCAACAGCTGTTCCGCTGAAGTTAGGGTATTCAACGTTACCTGAAATTGTATAGGTAACTGCTTCAACTTCAGTAAT
>JAWUWD010000127.1:0-8047 GCA_034112085.1 Cyclobacteriaceae bacterium | reverse complement strand
CACACCATTAGCAACTACTTTTAGCGCATCAATATCAAGCCCTGAATCGGTTTCATCCAACACAGCAAGTTTTGGTTCTAATACGGCCATTTGTAAAATTTCATTGCGTTTTTTTTCTCCGCCCGAAAATCCTTGATTTAGAGAACGGCTTAAAAACCCATCTTCCATCTCTACCATTTTTGCCTTCTCTTTAATATGTTTTAGCGTTTCTATAGTACTCCAATCCGTCTTTTTCTGATGTTTTCTAACAGCATTAATGGTATGTTTAAGGAAGTTTGCAGTACTTACACCCGGTATTTCTATCGGGTACTGAAATGCCTGAAATACACCTTCCTTGGCGCGTTCATCCACTGATAATTCGATGAGGTCTTTTCCCATATAGGTAATACTACCCTCCGTAATTTCATACCCTTCTCTACCTGCTAAAACGTGCGCCAGTGTACTTTTACCACTTCCGTTTGGCCCCATGATAGCGTGTACTTCGCCAGCATTTATTTGAAGGTTAATGCCATTCAGTATTTTTTTTCCTTCAATTTCTGCGTGTAAATTATTTATTGTTAACATTCTAATTTGTTTAAGATTTAAATTTGTAATTCAAGCTTAGCCTACACTATTTTCTAAACTCACAGCAAGTAATTTTTGTGCTTCCACTGCAAATTCCATAGGCAATTCATTAAACACATCCTTGCAGTAACCATTAACAATAAGGTTAATAGCATCCTCCTCGCTCAATCCTCTTTGCATACAATAATAAAGTTGGTCTTCGCCTACTTTAGACGTTGTGGCTTCATGTTCAATTTGTGCCGTATCATTGTCAATTTCGAGATAAGGGAAGGTATGTGCACCACATGTATCTCCCATTAATAAAGAATCACATTGAGAAAAGTTCTTAGCATTTTCTGCATTTTTCCCTACTTTAACCAACCCTCTGTAGGAGTTGTCGCTTTGGCCTGCTGAGATACCTTTGGATATAATAGTGCTGCTGGTGTTTTTACCAATATGCCACATTTTAGTTCCTGTATCAGCTTGTTGAAAATTATTAGTAACTGCTACAGAATAAAATTCACCCGTTGAATAATCCCCTTTTAAAATGCAACTTGGATATTTCCAGGTAACGGCAGAACCCGCTTCGACTTGTGTCCAACTGATTTTGGATCTTACGCCTGCGCACAATCCTCTTTTGGTCACAAAATTATAGATGCCACCTTTCCCGTCTTTATCTCCCGGATACCAGTTTTGTATAGTAGAGTATTTTATTTCGGCATCATCCAATGCTATCAATTCTACTACTGCTGCATGCAATTGGTTTTCGTCACGCATTGGAGCAGTACATCCTTCCAAATAACTTACATAGCTGCCTTCTTCTGCAACAATCAGCGTTCTCTCAAATTGACCTGTTCCGGCAGAATTGATACGGAAATAGGTAGACAACTCCATAGGACACCGAACACCTTTGGGAATATAGCAGAATGACCCATCTGTAAAGACAGCCGAATTAAGGGCCGCAAAGAAATTATCAGAAGTTGGCACAACCGACCCCATATACTTTTTCACGAGTTCAGGATGTTCCTGAACAGCTTCCCCGAACGAACAGAAAATAATACCCAGCTCTGAAAGCTGTTTCTTAAAAGTAGTGGCTACAGATACACTGTCTATCACTATATCCATTGCAACTCCTGTTAATCGTTTTTGCTCAACTATTGAAATACCTAATTTCTCATACGTTTCCAACAGCTCAGGATCTACTTCATCTAAGCTGTTGAGTATTTTTTTTGGTTTTGGATCAGCATAATAAATGATGTCCTGATAGTTTACGGGGGGATATTTTACATTCGGCCATTTAGGTTCAGTCAGGGTCTCCCAATGCTTAAAGGCTTTTAAACGCCAGTCAAGTAACCATTGCGGCTCCTCCTTTTTAGAAGATATTAAACGAATAGTATCTTCATTTAAACCTTTTGGAATAAGTTCAGTATCGATATTACTGGTAAACCCATATTTGTAATCACTCTTAGTATAATCTTCAAGCGTTTCTATGGAGGTATCTTTGCTCATAATTTTTAGAATTGTGCTGGTGTCAAATTCAAACTTTCTGTAACAAAGATACAAATACATTCTATGCATACAAAAAAGTATGTATTAATATATACTAAAAAGTATGATTATGATGAAAGTCTGAGTTTTTTTTAGGCTACATCCACTTAAAGACCATTACCGTTATGAATAAACCCATTTACCACAAAGGCTTAGAACTAGTGTACAAAATTATGCCAATCACTTTTCGATTCAAAGAAGATATCAATAAGTGGTGAATGATTCCAAAATAAAAACGATAGGCTAGTCAAGTAGGGGCAAGGAATTTGCTGAATCTGATAAATGGATTCAGGTTTTGAAAACGTGAATAACATTATGTTAAATAGAATGATCTAGAGCTTAGGCATGGCAGAATAGCGAGGTGAGCGTTGGCCTGTGGGTGGCAGCATTATTCTGTCTAGATTTTTTGTTTACTTTTTTACAGCGCCTTCGCGTAGCCGCTTCGGCAGAGCAAGGTCAATGAAAAAAGTAAAAGCCCAGACGCTTACGCTAAAGCTTCAGCGGCAGCGTGCGGCTTGAGTGGGATTGAGCGTTAAGAAATGATCTGGTAGATCATTTTAGTGAGAGGCCAGCCTGTAGCGTTGGCAACACCATTAGAGAATACAAGCCCTGTGAGCCATTCTTATTTGATTAAGAGCTTCTTTACCACAGAACTATATATAACAGCCATCAGTCAAGATGAAATGCTGCTCTAAACAGAGCGTTGGCAACCATGTGTTTTAGAGGCAAATCTTAAGTGCTGAGAATCGCGTATTTGAAAGCGAACTGGACAATCGTCCGAATATTGAAATTGTAGTAATTCATTTTGCCTATAAATCTCATTTTGGGCTGGTCATCACGCCAGAGCGTGACAGCGGGTTGGGAAAACTATTAATAGCCGTTTGGGCAGGGCAAGCCGTGCGGTTGACATAGCGCGCTGGCCGAGCGGCTATTTTGCATAACGACTAATTATGTAACAGTCGCTGAACTGAATTTTCTTCACACTGGAGGGATGATTTTTGTGCGGTCTATTTACCCGAACGCTTTCGCCTTAGCTTCAGCGGTGGCGCAGCGCCTTGGCGAGGGCAAGCGAAGAGAAACGGAGCGCAGACATAATGTTATTATATAAAAACATTGGAAGTGTACAGGCCGTGATTTCCTTAACATAATAACTGTCGTTATAGTACTGAAGTCCGATAACTGTTATTATGTGTAAATACTCGTTCCTCGTATTACGGGAATCACTGTAGTTGTTATATAATGGCATTGCGATATTACTTAGCTTTGGATTGATGCGTGGGATTAATAGTTTTAGAGTAGGCCTTTCTTTTTCCTTAATAGCACTTCATTTTACACTTAGCAGGAGTAGAGCACTCTTTTGGCATTTTGGCAGGAGAGGGGCGAACGTTAAGAATCCATTCTGTGAATGGATTTAGTGAACAGCCAGGATGCAGGGGAGCATAGAGGGAAATGGCAAATGTGTGCGTTTTTACATACAAATGCTTTACTTTGTATTTTAACATAAAGTAGAAATTGGATTCACTAGAAATTATAGTCAGTATTCGAAAAATTGTTCGATCATTAAACTTAGAATCGAAAGCCATTCAAAAGGATTTTGGTCTTAGCATTACACAATTACTTTGCTTGGGTCATTTACAGAATAGTCTAGATTATAGGTCTACGCACAAAGAGTTGATGGAATTGCTCAGTTTGAATTCTAGTACCATTTCCGGAATTCTCAATAGACTTCAAAAACGTGGATATATCGCAAGGCTTAGCAATGAATTAGATAAAAGATCCAAAACAATACTGCTTACTGCATCAGGAATTAAGCTTCTTGAAACAACTCCAAATGTACTTCACGATAGGTTAGCCCAAAAGCTAAGTAAATTAACATCGGAGGATAAAAAGATGGTCCAAACATCCTTGAGCATTATTATCTCTGCAATGGAGATCAGAGAAATGGAGGCTTCACCACTACTTACAACTGAAGAACCAATAGACGACTAACACTTAATTTGGCTTTGAAACAACTTTTCAATAGAACATTTATGCCCTATTTATAATATATGTTTTATAGAACATAAATAGGTTCTACAGAACGTAATATTTACATTTGTCAAAATTATTTGATTTAGGTCAACAAAATTGACACATAATGTATTATACAGAACAGGATATCACTATCATAGAAGAGGCGGAAAATTTCAATGACTTGCCAAAGTCAATAAGTGAAAATGAATTACTGGAAACCCTTGATAATCAGGATATTCCAAATCATATAAAAGAGTTTGTGGGTGTAGATGAACTCAAACATCGAGAGTTCATTAAAGGTACTTTTTGGAAAAGAATTCCTGCCTTTTGTGACGTGTCTACAGAAGAGTTTTTAAATGTTAAATTTCAAAATAAGCATACTGTACGAAAAGTATCAAAGCTTGAGGAACTAACAAAAGGTCTTGTAGACACAAAGTTTATTGATCAGGTCAAAAGAGGAATGGAAAAGGCGCCTATGAACCTGAGTATTTCTCCTTACATCATAAGTCTTATTGATTGGAATGATCCATGGAATGATCCTTTACGAATTCAATTTATCCCGGTCGATGATGGGTTTAAACCTGACCATCCTAAGCTGATGTTAGACTCATTGGGCGAGCAAAATGATTCTCCGGTAGATGGGTTGGTACATCGATATTTTGATAAAGTTCTCTTCCTTCCGTTGGATGTATGTCCAGTGTATTGTCGATTCTGTACGCGGAGTTATGCGATTGGAGGCAATACAGAAAGTGTGGATAAACAAAGATTTAAGAATGCTCCTGATAACTGGAAAAAGGCATTCGCGTACATCGCATCCAGACCGGAGATAGAAGATGTAGTTATTTCTGGCGGAGATGCTTACATGCTTGCACCAGATCGTTTACGCATGATTGGTGAGATTTTGTTGGAGATCCCTCATGTGAGGAGGATGCGTTTTGCCTCAAAAGGACCAGCAGTAATGCCAATGAAGATTTTGACTGACACGGCTTGGACACAAGCATTGGTAGACGTGGTAAACAAAGGAAGAGATAAAGGAAAAGAGGTAGTACTTCACACGCATTTCAATAGTTCAAACGAGATCACTGATATCACACGAGAAGCTATGCTTCATCTTTTTCAAAGGGGAGTAATCGTTAGAAATCAAAGTGTTTTGATCAGAGGTGTGAACGATACGCCTGAAAGTATGATTGACCTTATTCGCAAACTGTCTTACATGAATGTTCAACCATATTATGTTTATCAGCACGATATGGTGCCAGGGTCAGAGGATATGAGAACCAGTATCAAAGAAACTGTGGCTTTGGAAAAAGCTGTACGTGGCGTGACTGCTGGATTTAATACTCCTTTATTTGTGACAGATGCTCCGGGAGGAGGAGGTAAAAGAGATGTACACAGTCATGACTACTATAATGAACTTACAGGAATAAGCATATATAGAAGTCCAAGTGTTGATGACTCTAAATTGTATTTGTATTTTGATCCTATTGATAGTTTGTCTCCTGAAGGTCAGGAATTGTGGAAAGATGAGTCTTTGCACGATGACCTAATCAATCATGCAGTCAAAAACTCAGGTTACCAACATTTAGAGCCTGTCTATTAAGTATGCATTGGATAGACTATGTCATTTTCGGACTGTACTTTTTGGCGATCATTTACGTGGGTTATTATTTCTTAAAGCAAAACCAATCAAGAGAAGATTATTATGTTGGAGGCCGAAGTATTAAAGCGGGGCATGTTGGCTTAAGCATTGCTGCAACGGATGTGGGAGGTGGGTTTTCAATTGGACTTGGAGGACTCGGATTCACCATGGGGCTATCAGGGAGTTGGCTTTTATTTACCGGTCTTATCGGTGCTTGGACGGCTGCTGTGCTCACCGTTCCCAAACTTAAGCGATTGGATATTGAATCAGGTTTATTGACATTTCCTGATTTTCTAACTCTTAAGTATAATAAATCGGTTGGGATGCTGGCCGCTATTATTTCAGGCATTGGTTACATAGGATTTACAGCCGGACAAATACTTGCAGGTGGCAAACTGGCAGCTGCGAGTGTGTTTCAAGAGGTAACATGGACAGACCCCTTATTCTTCTCATTGATCGTGATGTCACTGGTCGTTATTATTTATACGAGCATGGGTGGTATTAAAGCAGTCATTTATACTGATACCATTCAGTGGATTGTGTTACTATCCGGGTTATTATTTCTAGGTATTCCATTTGCCTATGTAAAACTTGGTGGGTGGGAAGTAATTCAAGCTTCTCTTCCAGCCTCACACTTTTCTATGTTTAATATTTCATGGGTCACAGTCGTCAATTGGGCATTTGCCATTATACCTATTTGGTTTATTGCGATGACCTTGTATCAACGTGTCTATGCAACAAAAAATGTAGCCGAAGCGAAGAAGGCTTTCTTTATCGCGGGCATCTTTGAATATCCGCTGATGGCCTTTACGGGGGTTATTCTGGGAATGCTAGCCAGGGTCGCCTACCCTGAAGGTGATGCTGAATCAGCACTGCCCATGATGCTTAATAATGTACTACCTGTCGGTATCGCAGGTTTTGTATTAGCATCATATTTCTCAGCTGTTATGTCGACAGCAGATAGTTGCTTGATAGCAGCGTCAGGAAATGTTGAGAATGATTTATTAAAGAAATTGAGCAGAAAGAAAGGAGGACTTATCCAACGATCAATTATAGTCACCGTTATTCTTGGTGTTGTATCCTTCTTATTAGCCTCATGGTTTACAAGCGTTCTTGATGTCGTACTTCAATCTTACGCCTTTATGGTTTCTGGTTTGTTAGTTCCGACACTGGTAGGTTACTTTTCAAAACGGCCAAATGTGCCAGGAGCTATAGTAAGCATGCTGGGAGGAGGGGGGCTTACGCTTACACTCATCTTTTTGAAAACACCAATGCCATATGGTTTAGATCCTAGCATATTTGGATTATTCGCTTCAGCTCTATTGTATTTCACAACTAAAATACTTACTAACGATGATGTTCGATAAAATTGAAACCATATCCAAGTCACTGGTGCAACATGGTCCCAATAATGACCGGGTTTATCTCATGAAAATTCATGAGGAAGAAAATGTTGAAAATCTTGTTGGCCGACTCCATAATTTGGCTATACTCAAACGCTATACAAAGATTTTTATAAAAGTGCCGGAGCGTATTTCTCACCTGTTTTTAGATCGCGATTTTAAACTTGAAGCCATCGTACCCAATTTTTATCTTGGGGTTGAACAAGGTTGTTTTCTAGGGAAGTATATGGATGGCAGTAGAGGGTATTTGACTGAAAATGAAAAAACCTTAATAAATGAGGTAAAATACTCAGCAACATTAACTCATGATATTTCAGACCTCGAGTTGCCCGCTGGTTATGAAATTGTCAAACTTGCTGAAAAAGATGTTCCCGCCATCGCGAAAATTTATAAACAAGTATTTCAGTTTTACCCTTTTCCTATATTCCAAGAGGAATATTTACTAGACACCATTCAGAGTAATGTGCAATATTTTGGGGTTCAACATCAAGGTGAATTGATTGCAGTTTCAGCCGCGGAAATGGATATAGCCTCTTGCAATGTGGAAATGACTGATTTTGCCACTTTACCAGGATATCGAGGTAAAAATTTATCTTATCATTTACTTACAAGAATGATGATGCAAATGTCAGTTGAAGGTATTCAAACAGCTTATACCATCGCCAGAGCCAATTCACATGGAATGAATAAAACATTTGCGCGCCAAGGATTTCATTTTGGAGGCACATTGGTGAACAATACACTTATTGGCGATACCATAGAATCAATGAATGTCTGGCATAGAGACCTGTAAAAGAGGATATAAAGAGTGTAAATAATTTCATTTAGTATCATCCGCATTTAGTAAAAATTTAAAGAATAGTTTATCTCTAAACATCTATAATATGTCTGCAAAACGTTG
>JAWUWD010000126.1:0-50653 GCA_034112085.1 Cyclobacteriaceae bacterium | reverse complement strand
AGAATATAAGACATCAAATTTGAGATGAGTAGTACTGGGTAAGTCTTTGAATACTCCTGTAACTTTGGCCAACTCATCATTGAAATCATCATCTTGCAGATGAAGCATTTTACCAATGGGATCTTCATTCCCAAAATACTTTTTCGCATAGGTTTCAGAGATCACTGTGGTCAATGGCTGTGAGAGTGCGGTATTTGCATCACCCATTACCATTTCATAACCCATCATAGGCAAAAATGCTGAATCTGCATAAAGGAATTTTCGGTGCTTGAACTTGATCGGCTCACCATCAGGGGTATCCTCATAGGTGATTACGAGGTTATTTTTGTACCCCATATTATAAAGTCGTGCAAAACTCTTCACTTCTGGAAGCTCTTGAAGCAATGCTGGCCCTACTCCAGGATAGTTCTCAGCACTTTCGATCGATAGATCATTGTTGACATACTGAGTCAATGTCACTCGATAGACATTATCCTCGTTCGTGAGAAATGATTCATAACTCTTTTCCACATCTACATATTGCATGATCAGCATAAAGGCTGTGATGCCAGTGGCTAGACCAAGAATATTAAGTATTGAGAAAACACGTTGTTTCAGAAGATTGCGCAATGCGGCTTTGAGATAGTTGCGTAGCATGTTGTTGAGTTTTGAGTTTGTTATATTAGGGAGTATCTAAGTGCCAAAATAGTTTGACCTATACCTGCCATATTATGCCTTTTAATGAATACTTTCAGTTTCAACAAAGGTTACACACACTCGTAATATTTTCAATAAAACCCTTTAAGACTCTTGAAAGAAAGATTAGTTAATCTCAGAATCAGCTGCAATAGAATTTTAACATGTTTTGGAAAATTTGGCAGCTAACTATTCATCTGTCGTAGACGATGCTTCCATTAAACGACCTCGGGGCAGAGCCCACTAGGCATTGAGTGAATGAAACCCAACAGAGATTAAAAGGATGTATATTCATTATGGTTATTCATTATCTTTTATGATTACACAGCCAATTACTATTTCATAACAGATGTTTAGTAATTTCTAAAACTCAACAGTCGGAGCATTCTCACTGCCTTCCTGTGCTGCAAACAATGCCCTTTCTTCAAACCCATACATATTTGCTAACATCAAATTAGGGAAGTCTTCAATATAATTTTGGTAATCTGTAACTACTCCATTGTACCTTCTACGTTCTACAGAAATCCTATTTTCTGTCCCTTCTAATTGAGCTTGTAGCTCTAAGAAGTTTTGGTTGGACTTGATATCCGGATATCTCTCAACAGTAACTAGTAATCTAGATAAAGCTGAAGTCAGCTCACCTTGTGCCGCTTGAAACTGCTGCATACTAGCGGCATTCAAATTACTCGCATCTATCTGGATACTCGAAGCCTTTGACCTTGCTTCAGTCACACCTATTAAAACACCTTTCTCTTGTTCAGCAAAACCTTTGACTGTATTCACCAAATTTGGAATCAAATCTGCCCTGCGTTGATATTGAGTTTCCACATTGGCCCAAGCTTCGGCTGTACTATTATCCAACTTTACCATCGTATTGTAAGTTCCGGCAAAGAATCTATAAGTAATAAATACTAATAATACTATTACCCCTAATGTAATTAATAGTCCCTTTTTCATAAATATGCTTTTATTTGAGTCGTGAGTTTGTTATTATTACTATCATACAATATTAGTTTTATCTCTTCAAAATTCAAGATGTGAAAAGATTTTTATCACTAGTGCCTTTTTTACTATTAGTATCAACCTTGATTCCTACGGTTTCATTAGGCTACCAACAGGTTATATTGCCCGAACTTACCGAAAGAGTCGTTGATCTTACAGGCACGCTACATAGCAACGAGACAGCTCACATTGTTCAAAAACTCCAAGATTTGGAGGAAAAGAAAGGGAGTCAACTTGTTGTAGTCATCTTACCTACCTCAGGTGATGAGGTCATTGAGCAATTTGCTATAAGATTGGTGGAAAAATGGAAGATAGGCAGAGAAGCCATAGATGATGGCGTATTGCTCATTATTGCCAAAGATGATCGTAAAGTACGTATCGAAGTGGCTTATGGCCTTGAAGGTGCCATACCCGATGCACTAGCTAAACGTATCATAGAAGAAATCATTGTTCCCCAGTTCAAGTCTGGCGACTTTTATCATGGTATAGATCAGGGAGTTGATGCGATTACCTCTTTGATCAAAGGAGAACAATTACCAATTCCACATGAAAATGATAAGCACCCAACTGCCAGCAATGGTATGGCAAAGTATTTCACCGTGTTATTTCCTGTAGCATTTATCCTTCTTACGGTAATCAACTATTTCGCTAAGAAAAAACTAGGCAAGAAAAAAGGTGCTTTTGTGACACCAATCATTCTCTTCCTACTCGGTTGGTGGTTTGTCAATATGATCGGTGGAGTAATGGTCGCATTATTCTCCTTAGTATTCCTCAATATACCTGGCGGTAGAGGTGGTAGATACTCTGGTGGCAGATACTATGGCAGCGGCAGCAGTGGCAGTTACAATATTGGTGGCGGTGGTAGTGGTGCATTCAGTGGTAGTGGTGGAAGTTTCGGAGGCGGTGGGGCTTCGGGTAGCTGGTAATAACCGAACAAGCATAGAATATTTATAAATAATAGATAAGATTGAAATGAAATTTGAATTTACCGATAAGGAGAAAGAACGAATAAAGACTGCAGTAAAGTCTCTTGAAGATGAGTCTTCGGGAGAAATCGTTCCTTACTTCGTGTCTAGTAGTGACTCTTATGATGAAGCCAAGTGGATAAGTGCATTGTTGATTACTATATTAGGAGTAATTTTTACTGGCGGATTAGCGTACTTCTGGCTATTACCAAGCGGCACCAACACCTTGATAATTTGCACCTATTTATTCTTCTCAGCTATTTTTGGCTTTTTGGCGCCAATGCTTTTTCCATCACTGGGAACATTGCTGATCAGCGATGCTGTACAGGTGAAGCGTATCAAACAACGTGCTTTCCAAGCATTCCTAAGTGAGGAAGTATTTAAGACAATAGATCGAACGGGTATATTAATATTCATAAGTGCAGATGAGCAAAAGGTTGTGGTTTTGGCCGATAGCGGCATCAATGAAAAAGTAAAGGATTCTGATTGGGATCACATAGTACACTTAGTAGTCACGGGTATCAAAAATGACCAACTTACTTCGGGACTGGTTAGTGCTATCAATGAATGTAAAAAGCTCTTACTAGACAATGGATTCATCGTGAGAAGTGATGATACCAATGAATTGCCTGATGACATTAGGTTTGAGGTCTAAATAGTATTATTTCACAAGTTTTAACAATTCCTTATAGGAAATAGTCTTATCATAAAATGAGGATGCCGGAATAAATCCGGCATCCTCATTTCTTTTCAACAGCTCTATTTGTTACTGTTTCCTAATATAAATATCTCCGTTGTAGTTCTGCATAACTATTTCAGATCCGCCACCATTTGTCTTACCTCTTACCCAGTCATCTACATATACTTTATAGGTTCCTGATTTACTCACGGTTTTCTTTACTGGTGCAGCTTTGCCAAGCGCAACATCAAAACCAGAGTAAATCTCTCCCCTACTACTTTTAAGCTTAAAATCCACCTTCACACTTGAAGGTAAACTCACATCAACATTTCCATTATAAGTGATAAATGACATTGGAATATTTGGGGTTACCGAATTCAATTCGACCAAAATAGTGCCGTTATGCGTATTGGCCGTTACTGAGCCTGACATACCTTTAGCAGTGATTCCTCCATTGTGATTTTCTAACACTACGTTTCCAGTCACATTTTCTACAACTATGTCACCTCCATTATGTGTGTCAAGCTCCAAATCCATGGTTTTAGGTACCTCTATGATGAGTTTGATTCCTTTGTTCCAAGAATCTGACTCTACTTCAATTTGATTATTATTCTCACTAGCCTCTAAACCAATTGTACTATTCGAAATTCTTTTCATACCGTTTTTCACCTCCTGAGAGTCTTGATTATTCGATTCCATGGATGCGTATTTAATTAACACGTCTGATCGATTTGATCCTACAACGTTGATTGATCCTCTTTGGATGCTTACTTCAAGCGCACCTTTAGCAGATGGATTACTTAAAGGCACGATCAATTCGCCCTTTTCTTGACCCAATACTGCTGTAGTACAAATCAGTAATAACAGTCCAAATATTGATTTTATCATTGTATTTATAGTTTTCATATTTTCAGTTTTTTAATTATTCTCTTTCACAAATACATCACCATTGAATGTCTCAAAGTCCAGATATACACCCCCAGTTCGAGCACGCATTACTAACTTACTATCAAGCTTAAAGGAAATACCCCTTTTATTCGATGCTATTGATTTTTCCAATTTCACGGGTAACTGTTCTATGCCGGTTAAGTTAGTATAAAACTCACCATTGAAACTTTTGAAGCTCATATCTGCAGATAGTCCGGGTTTAAAATTAGCATTGATGTCTCCATTTAGCGTATAAAAATCTGAATCAATTGTTGGATTTTTATTAAAATTAAGGTCTACATCACCATTAATGGTATGCACCTTCACACGGTTTTCTATTCCACTGAGCGCAATCGCTCCATTGATATTGTTCACTTCAAGACTACCACTAACACCCTTGACCTCAACATCTCCATCGTTGATAGTAGACAGCACTAAATTCATAATATATGGCACCTTGATTATGTAATCAATCTGGAAATCATACTGTTCATGACAGTTGTTCCAATTATAATTCCAATGTTTGCGACCATTATTTCCCTTGTTGCGGGTTCTCATAACGAAATCTCCACAAGGTCCTTTCATATACACAATCATCGTATCATATCTATCAATGACCTCAACCGAAATCTCTTTCAAACCTTTTTGAATACGGTCTTCCGTCTTAGCACTTATTGTTTTTCGAGCTTCAATCAATATGGTATTTCCAGAGTAGCCTTCGACCTTAATCTCTCCGTTGATGTTGTTCAGATAAAACACATTGTTTGTATCCGTCTTTTCGAATTGGATTTCCTTTTTGATGGATTCTGTCTGCCGCTGTGCCATTCCTGACACAACGCAGAGCAGAGCCATCATTGTTGTTATTGCTAGTTGTTTCATTGTTTTGAGTTTTGAGTTTTCTTAAATTAATACCTGTAATGTCTTCTCAAGATCTTCTTTTACATCTTGAGGAGTTTTTTTATTTTCTATGATTGATCTAAATTCTTTGACAGAATTTTTCTCATTGAGCGTAACCATCAGTTCAGCCAGCGCTAGTTGAACCAAAGGAGATTCCTGATACTGTATTGACTCTATAAGTCCTTTTCTCACCTCAGAATGATCCGTATACATAGCAAGTGCATTTATCGCTGCTAGGCGTACGTTGTTATTTTCATCATGTCGCAAGGCATCAAATAGTGCAGAACTTACTTTATCACTTACTTCGACCATATCATTGGTAAGGCTTACAGCCTTCAGGCGCTCGGTTGTAGAATTCTGCTCTAGCATCTTCAACATCATAAGCTCTTTCATCTCTCCCATCTCTGCGGTCAATTGATCTATTTTTCCTATAGAATTGTTTTGCCAGATATAAACCGACACACCTCCTATCAACACCAGAGCTAGACTATAAGCCCATTGCATCTGAATTTGCCAAAGCGTACTCCACCAGTTACTTAGTTGAAGAAAAGGAGAACTGGACAATTTTCTCTTCTGCTCCCCGAGCATCATGTAAAAGTTAGCATCCATAGATGCAGATGGACTTGGTACCTCTCTATGATCTAAGTGAACTTGTATCGCAGTGATATCATTCAGCTGAGATAGTGAAATCAACTCTTGATCAATAAGTGATTCTAATTGATTTAAATCATCCGCATTGGCCATGCTCGCATTATAGCGCTCGATCAGTTCTTTATATTCGTTCATCGCTTTTGATTTAATTCGTTCTCAATAATATCTGCTCATAAGTATCTTTAAGCTCCCTTAATGCCCTAAATACTTTCACCTTGACTTCTCCTTCGCTGCAACTCAGCACTTCACCGATCTCTTTGTACTTAAAACCTTTGATCTTGCTCATTGTAATCAGCTCGCGCTTTTCATAGTCCAATTCTTCAATGGCTTTTTCCAGTAGTTGAAGATTGCCTTCTTTGTCTCTCGACAATTGGGATTCTTCATCATCGGTTGATTCCTCTTTCCAAGTCTCCAAACGTTCAGTTTGGTTACTATTTTTATTCTTCTTGAAGTGATCGATATTCACATTTCGCGCTATGTGAAACATCCAAGACTTAAAAGCTCCGTCACCTTTAAACCCATGTTTGTACTTGATGATTCTCATGAAGGTATTTTGCACCAAATCTTCACTTAAATCCTTGTCGTGATTTAGATTATAAAAGAAACCGAATAGCTGTTTCTTATAGCGCTCAAACAATAAGCCCAAGTGATCTAGATCACCATTTTTTACTTTGAGCATTATTGCATTATCTGATATCGACTCCAATTGGTTTTAGGTTTTGTGCGAATTCAAAAGGGAAACCTTGAGGTTTCGAAATAGTTACAAGAAAAGATAAATCTTTTTTAACTATTAGGGAAATATAGGGATAGATGATGCTTATGTCACGCTTAGTCTTTGTTACTGAGGGCTAGGGCTAATATAAGTTAAGCACAATTCACGCACTTTATAGCTTGTGGCACGAGCATAATTCTTCCTATCGGAATAGATTGGTTACACTGAACACAAATACCAAAGCTATCATCGTCTATTCTATCAATGGCTCGTTTCAGCTTCGCAAGTTTCTCTCTAGCTTGTCTGAGAGAAGCTTCATTGACACTTTTATTATTGATAGCATCCATACGGCTAATGCGTCCAATGGCATTCTCTGGAGAAATGGGTTTCGTCAACTCTTCTAAATCAAGTATACTCTTGGTTGTTTTAGTGATCTCTTCGTTGATCTTAAGAATTACTGCCTTCTTATCTGGTTTCTCCATAGACTTTAAGATAAACAAAAAAGCCGAATCAATTGATTCGGCTTTTCATTAATACTATTTCTTAATCTATCTCAAGAACAACAATTCTCTATACTTAACCAATGGCCAATCTTCATCATCAACCAATAGTTCCAGTTTATCAACTGCATATCTGATTGTTTCAAAATACTTCTCCTTGATATGAGTGTCATAAGCAATTGCCAACTCCATAGCATCTTCGATTGTATTCACTTCTTTACGCTCGTCAATCATCTTTTTGACTTCGCTTCTGATCGTATTGATATGCTTAGAGATGTTCTCAATCACAGCGATCACTTCTTTGTTATCAATACCCAAACCTTTCAGTCCGTTGGCATTAGTAATCAACTTGTTTTGATAAGCTATCCCTACGGGTATAATGTGGTTTAGTGCCAAATCACCCATCACCCTAGATTCGATTTGAATCTTCATGGTATAGTTCTCAAGTTTGATCTCCTGCCTAGCATCTACTTCTAGCTCGCTCATCACTTTGTGGTCAGCAAATAGTTTCTTAGACTCTTTACTCAAGTAAGCTTCAAGCGCCTTAGGTGTGCTTTTCACATTATTTAGGCCTCTCTTCTTAGCTTCCTTCACCCAATCTTCAGAATATCCATCTCCTTCAAACCTAATCGCTTTAGATTCCTTAATATACCTTCGTAGAACAGTGACCATAGCCATTCTTTTCTCTTCTCCCTTGGCGATCAAAGCATCTACCTCATCTGCAAACTTGGTTAACTGATTGGCAACTATCAAACTAAGGACGGTCATGGCTGAAGCACAATTCTCATTAGAACCTACTGCTCTGAATTCGAATTTATTTCCTGTAAAGGCAAATGGTGAAGTACGGTTTCTATCCGTGTTGTCAAGAATGATTTCTGGTATTTTGTCAATCCCTAACTTCATGTACATATTGTCACCTTTCTCAACTTTGACATTGCCACTACTCTCTAGTTCATCTAAAACGCCTGTCAATTGTGATCCAATAAATACAGACATAATAGCAGGAGGAGCTTCGTTGGCGCCCAGACGGTGATCATTACCAGCTGAGGCAATACTTGCTCTCAATAGATCAGCATGTACATGCACTGCTTTGATTGTCGTCACAAAGAAGGTCAAGAACTGTAAGTTCTCTTTCGCACTACTACTTGGCCCAAATAGGTTGACACCCGTATTGGTCAATAATGAGAAATTGTTATGCTTACCGCTACCATTAAGTCCTGCAAATGGTTTTTCATGGAATAGAACTTTCAAGTTGTGACGCTCAGCCGTACGATTCATCACATCCATCAATAACTGATTATGATCATTCGCTACATTAGTTTCCTCAAAAAGTGGCGCCACCTCAAACTGACTAGGTGCTACTTCGTTGTGTCGTGTACTAACAGGTATTCCTAATTTAAGTGCTTGGATTTCATAATCCTTCATGAAATCATATACACGATTAGGAATCGCTCCAAAGTAGTGATCATCTAGTTGCTGCCCACGAGCAGGATTGTGACCGAAGACCGATCGTCCTGTCATTACCAAGTCAGGACGCGCAGCATATAATGCTTTGTCTACGACAAAGTATTCTTGCTCAACCCCTAATGATGCCTTCACTCTATTGACGTTCTTATCGAAATACTGGCAGACTCGTACAGAAGCAGTATCTACCGCTTCGATTGCTTTCAATAGTGGCGCTTTATTATCTAATGCCTCTCCTGTGTAAGCCACAAATACTGTTGGGATACATAAAGTACGCCCATATATAAACATTGGTGAACTAGGATCCCATGCAGTATATCCTCTTGCTTCGAAGGTACTTCTGATACCTCCATTTGGAAATGATGAGGCATCTGGCTCTTGTTGTACTAGTGCACCCCCTTTAAATTTTTCGATCCCCGCCATCGCATCAAAGAATGAATCATGCTTTTCAGCAGTTGCTCCAGTCAATGGTTGAAACCAATGTGTATAGTGAGTGATTTCTTTTGCCACCGCCCAATTTTTAGCAGCAGCGGCCACGGCACTAGCGGTCTCTTCATCTATTTTATTACCATTCTCAATCGCTACGGAGACCTTTTTGAATACATCTGGTGAAAGTACCTTCTGCATTTCTTTTTTCCCGAATACATCTTTACCAAAATAATCAGAGATGGTTGGAGAAGGTGCTGGAAGTGCTTTGACCTCAGTTCTACTATTGACTTGATCTAATGCTTTGAATCGTAAATGTGCCATTATTGATTATTTATGTGATACGGTCACAAAAGTAACAACTAATTAACAAATCACATCAAATATTAGGTGAATGATAGACTTTTTTAATAGGTAATACCTATATAGGGTTAAAAAATAACCCATTTATCAATTTTTAGCTAAAAATATTCAAAGACCTAGGTAAAACAGATACAATATTGTCTTTCTCAGACAATATGGGTTCTCCATCGACATGTGATTGGTCGAAAGAAGTTTGAATACTGAATTGACTAGCTCGAAGCACTTCTACGTATTTTGATTTATGAATACGCCCGGTCATCACCTGAAAAGCTAGGATTGGTAAGAGCCACTTAGCGTGTTTTTTTACAACAACTAAGTCAAGTTGTCCATTATTAATCTCGGCATTGGGCGCTATGAAAGCATCATTGCCATACTGTGGGGTATTGGCTATGGTCATAATGAATGCATCAAACTCATGCTCTCCCTGATCGGTGATCACTCGGTACTTATTGCTTTGGAAAGCTGCCAAATGTTTGAGAATGATCTTCACATAAGTGAACATACCTCTTTTAATCGTTTTTGAGAATTCCCAAGCAATCAATCCGTCAAAGCCGATACCAGCGACTCCTAAGTAAGGTTTTCCATTGAAAGTAACGGTATCCATTTTTGATAGCATCCCATTATTCAGATTCGAAAGTGCCTTTCTGATATTCATATCAACACCAATCGACCGAGCAACACCATTTCCAGAACCTCTCGGGATGATGGTAAATGCTACTTCAGTATTTACCAAGCTTTGAAAAGCTTCATTGACTAACCCATCACCTCCTACCGCTACCACAATATCCATTTTATCTATTACAGCTTGCGCTGACAAATCTATGGCATGCCCTGCATGAGTTGTCAATACATGTGAATAGTCAAACTTTTCACTATCGAGATACTCTGGTAACATATCGATGATCTTAGCACCTCGTTTATGACCAGAATTCGGATTGATGATGAAAAGAATACGTTGTTTCAATATTGTGAGTTTCTGTTATTCTGGTATGGAAATAATCATTCCCATGATAAGACTACAATGTTAATATATTTTTAAGTTTGCTGAAACTTCATTTGCGCTCGATTTGAAACAATCATTAATATTTTTTGGTAGACAAGCATTGTTATGGATCTTCTTTTACATCCTGACCAAAGGAATTTTCTTAGTTTACCACGCTGACCTTTCGCAGACCTTAAATTTCGCTGAGATTGCTAAAGTCTTTCTTTATGGGCTAAGAATGGATGTTTCTGCCACAGGATATATGCTTCTGATTCCTGGACTCCTCATGGTGTTGATCCCATTTATCAATCAGACCGTATTCGTCATATTGAACAAAATCTATTTTGTACTCATGTCACTATTTGTAACATTCATTACGATAGTGGACTACGAACTTTACAGGCACTGGGGCTTTCGCCTCGACCTCACCCCTCTCAACTATATAGACAATGGTGCCATGTCATCAACTCCTTGGAGTACCACTCTGTTGTTAGTGGCTTTCTGGCTTGCTCTTTTTGCCGTATTATATTATTGTTACCACCGGTTTGTCGTTGGTAAGTATAATCACTTAAAAGGAAGATGGTTTCATGCGCCTATCTACCTGTTCATTACAGGATCAATGATATTACCGATCAGGGGCAGCTTAGATATTGGGCCAATGAATCTTGGTTTTGTGTATTTTCATAAAGAAAAACCCTTTGCCAATCACTCTGCCATCAATGTGTTTTGGAATATTGGTAATGCCATCTACAAAGCCAGTGATGCAGATAAGTACCCTGAGAACTTCGTAAATAGAGATACTGCCAAAGGTGACTTTAATAAACTCTATGCGCAGAATAACCTTTCAGATACGCTCAAGGTGCTAAAAATGCAAAGACCCAATATCCTTCTGATCGTACTCGAAGGCTTTACCGCTAAGATGATTGTTCCTTTGGGCGGAGATGAAAGCATCACTCCCAACTTCAACAGATTATCCAAAGAAGGAATTCTATTTGAAAACTACTATGCCAGTGGCGATCGTACAGATAAAGGTCTGATCTCCGTACTTAGCGGCTACCCTGCACAAACAAAAACATCCATTATCAAATACGCTGGAAAAACTGAGAAGCTTCCGAAAGTCAATTTGGATTTGAAAGCACAAGGTTACCAAACTTCATTCGTCTATGGTGGTGATGTCAATTTCGCCAACATGAACTCATATCTCAATATGAGTGGGTTCGAAGAGGTTATCAAAAAATCATATTTCAATGCAGCACAAGGCACTAACAAATGGGGTGTCCATGATCACATTGTATTTGATACCTTACTCAATCTCCTCCAAAGACAGCAGCCCCCTTTCTTCACTACTATGCTGACATTGAGTAGCCATGAACCATTTGATGTACCCATGGAAACTGTTATTGAAGGGAGCAGCAGTGAATCAAAGTTCCTGAACTCAGCTCACTACACAGATCGCTCTTTGGGTGATTTCGTAGATAGCGCCAAAAAATCAGGTTGGTGGGACAATACATTGATTGTCTTACTGGCGGATCATGGTAATCGACATCCAAATAAGTCTCCCAACTATGTGCCTGAGCGATTTCATATCCCCATGCTTTGGCTTGGTGGAGCACTAATTGTTCAAGACACTATCATAAGTACCTATGGCTCGCAAACTGATCTAGCAGCAACGCTCTTCAACCAATTAGACCTTGATGCCAAACGATATCCATACAGCAGAGATATCTTATCAAACATGGATGATGGATTTGCTATATATATATATAATGATGGATTCGGCTATGTAGACCCGACATCTGAAGCCATCTATGATCTAGGTGGCGCACAAGTCACCAGACTCAAAGGAGATAGCAGTAAGCTAGGTCTTGGAAAGTCCTATATTCAGACGATCTATAGTGATTTTAATGGGAAATAGGGTAGATTATTAGATATGAGAAATTAGATCTTAGATATGATTCTAAATGCCTAATTTCTTTCAGAGTGACTCATGGAGGACTCTGATTTACTAAGTTGTATCTGAGTTTCCTCCATATTAACCGAATTTGCCTCAATTTATTAGATTAGTTATCTGAAATTTTCAACCCAAGAATTTCTTCAGTGAAAATAGCACCGCCTTCAATGGTGAATGTGATAGTCAGATTATGAGTTCTCCGTGAATTCGGAGGCTCGGAAAATGTCAGCAACAATTTATCTCCGGTAAAACTAAAGCTATTTGTTTCATTTAGAAATTCTAACAAAGGAGTGCCAGAAACATAAGAATCCCGTCTAATTAAGAAAATATGATTCATTTCATCACCTACTTTAATTTCATCATTGTAATCTACAGATGAAGTGATAGAAATATTAGACAGGTTATCGTAATCTAAGAAAGGCTCACAGGCGATTGCAGAGCTAAATACACTACCCTTATTAGTAAATTCGTTTAAGGAAATCTGATTTACTTCACTTAATATTTCAATACCAATACTATAATAAGATATATAATCTTCGTCTAAGTCATAGTTTATATAAGACTCGATTGGTGAGTCAATTTGCATTGAAAATCTCTTCTTAAGAAGTCGCAATGTGTTGGTCGATATAGCAGACAAACCATAATAAACTTCAGATTCATCTGAGTTACTACATGGGTCACAAGATTGTACAATCGCAATACTGTAGATAATGCCTAGTAATATCATTACTGAAACGCTTTTTTTCATATTATTATTATTGTGAAAAACGAAGTAATTAGATTCAAAGTATAGGACTAACTCCTTCCGATCAGAGCAATTGTATAAGGCTCTTATTTATTTCATCAGAGTCCCCTTCAGATATTTCTGAGTAGAGTTCTTCTCTATTCCTTCAATTCGAAATATTCAAACCATTGATTTCTTCAATAAATACATCACCCTTATCGGTAGTGATCGTAATGATAAAGTTAAATGATTTTGAGGTACTTGGTGGCTTAGAGAATGTAAGTAACATATTATCATCTCTTTCTAAAGAGTAATCAGTTGCAATATTGTAATCAGAAAATAATGTGCCAAACGTATCGTAACGGGTTCTAACTAGAATCATATCATTTAATTCATCTCCTGCTTGATACCATTGATTATAATCCTTTGATGTAGTGATTGAAATATCAGTAATAACATCAAAGTACAAAGCAGGAGAACAAGCAAAAGCAGAGTTAAAGATATTACCATTATCAGGTTTAGGCACAAATGAATACAATTCTGTTAAGAGATCAATACCAATACTATCAAAACGAATAAACCCTTCACTTAAATCATAAGACTCAAACTCATTGATACGTAAATTGAATGATTCGACTGAGCAGATATTTCTTTCTCAGTTATTCGAATTAGATTAGAAGCGATCGAAGTCAGATTGACTATAATAGGCCCATCTGAGCCGCACGGATCACAAGATTGAACCAACCCGGTAAGCTATATCAATGCGAGTAATATAATTACGGATACTGTCTTCTTCATATTATTCCCCTTTCTCATAAACTACATTACCACCTAACACCGTCATAGCGATCTCTGTATTGAGTATCTCAGAGTCTTCTATGGTCATTATATCCTTAGACAGAATGGTGAAGTCAGCGAGTTTACCTACTTCGATTGAGCCTTTTTGATCTTCTGCAAATTCACCAAAGGCAGCATCCAGCGTATAAGAACGAAGTGCTTGCTCACGGGTCATTCGTTGTGCTGGTTCGTAACCTCCCTCTGGCATACCTTTGAGTGTCTTACGAGATACTGAAGCATAGAAGCTGGCTAGTGGATCTACTGGTTCTACAGGCACATCTGTTCCGTTGATCACTTTCGCTCCACTTTGTAATAATGCTTGCCACATATACGCACCATTCTCGATACGCTCCTTCCCGAGTCTATCTATTGCCCAAGGGCGATCAGAAGCCAGATGCACCGCTTGAATTGCTGGAATCACACACAATTGGGCAAATCTAGGAATATCATCTGGATGCAAATGCTGCGCATGTTCGATTCTAAAGCGGTGATCATCCGTTGGATTCTTTTCAAAAGCAGCCTCATACCTATCCAAAATTTCTCGATTGGCACGATCACCAATCGCATGTGAACATACTTGAAATCCCTTAGCGAGTGCCTTATCACTGACCATAGTGACTGTTTCCATGGGTAAGGTCTCATGACCATGAACACCTGGCATGTCCGTATATTCTTCCAACAACCACGCTCCTCTTGAACCTAGCGCTCCATCACAATTAAGCTTAATCGATCTTATGGTAAGCATGTTATCAATAGAATCAATCACTATTCCTGATGCTAAATACTCCTCTACCAAATCTGGATCTGTCCCTGTCAACATAACATAAACTCGTAAGTTGAGCATATTCTTCTTCTTATATTTTTTATAAAGCTCTATATACTTTCTTCCTTGTCCTGCATCATGAAAGCTTGTAATTCCATTTCTATAGCATGCCTTGATGGCTAGATCAAGTGCTTTTCTATCCTTCTCATCGGTTGTCTGAGGAACATGTTTTCTGATCAACCTTTGCGCTGTTTCATTAAATATCCCTGTTGGATTGCCCAATTCATCTCTGAAGACTTCTCCACCTACCACTTCTACTTCCTGCTGATCTTTAGATAATTGGTTAACACCCGCGATCTCCATGGCTTTGCTATTGGCCATACCTGCATGCCCACTGGCATGACTCAAGAAAACCGGGTTATCCGGAGATACTTCACTGAGTAAATCATGTCTTTGGAATCCCTTTACTGCATTGGATGGAATAGAGTCCCATTTGTCTTGATGCCACCCTCTTCCTAGTATCCAATCTCCAGGTTGTGCTTTATCGACCGCCTCCTTCACCTTTTCAACCATCTCTTCATAGCTTTTGACTTTCATCAGATCAAGGTTGAGTTCATTATATCCCAGCCCCATCAAATGTCCATGAGATTCTATCAAACCCGGTATCATCGTCTGCCCTTTGAGATCAATAACTTCTGTTTGCTCACCACTCCATTTCATCGCTTCATCAGTATTCCCAATAAAGACAATGCGATCATCGATCACGACAACGGCTTCAGTAGATTCTCCTTCGGCTACTGTATAGATAGGTCCATTGTGAATGATCATATCTCCTACTGGCTGATCTTTACAGGACAACATTAGTACAACTGCAAATAGAAAAATGAATATTGATTTAATTCTCATAGTACTTTCGATTCAGATTAGATTGAGCAACAATATAGACACTTGTCAATGAAATATAAAACATCCTTTTAGGTATGCTTTTTAAATGCTTTATTTGGTCAATCAATAAACTCAACATGAAAAAAGCGCTATTTTTATTACTATTCATTGCTACAGCATCTATGACCCATGGCCAAGACTTGGGCTTATCATTTTCTTACTTCATCCCTAAGAATGGCTACTTATCAACACCAATAAGCCCATTCTCAATCAGAGGAATTGGATTCAATGTTGGCAATTATTTAGGATTTCAAACTGGAGCGTCCTTATACCGCATGTCTGGCATGAGTGTGAAAGGACTGCCTTTTGAAAGCAAAAAACCTATCATAGGCCCTACCTTTACCTTACTGATTCCTGTTGAAGCTGTAATTCAGGTTGGAACAAATAGTCAAGAATTCAGCGTAAAAGGTGGTTTTTTTGGCTTTTACAGTTTTGATCAGAAGATCAATTATGGAAACTTTGATAAGGCGATCAGGAAATATGAAGGATGGGATATCGCCAATTCCACTGCGACTATAGACAACAAGATCGGATTTGGTTTTCAGTTCGGAGCAGAATACATGGTCTATGTCACCAAGCAAATAGCTGTGTCACTTGAAGGTAACTACTACATCGGTGGAGCAGACTTAGGAATGAAAGGAAGCTATAATGGAGGACAACTTGGAACTGTACTACCAAATACGCCTACTCCATTTGATTTCAAAGATTCAGAAATTGACTTCACAGGCCTAGAAGTGTCTCTTGGTTTTGTGTACTCTACTGGAAGGAGATAGTTTAGAACAACTTCTTTCCCCTGTTGTACTTTATGCTGATGTCAGTAAATAACTCCATGAGCTCTTGTAACTCTGCAGGCGCTTGATCATTATCAAAAGTTTGAGATTGATAGCTTATGCTGTCCTCAGAGTAAACCACAATATTAGAATGCCAAGCAGCGTCTCGATGACGATCTTGATTAGGAACATGATAAGATCCTAAGCTTGTCAATTCTAATTCAGATATTACAGCTGAAAATTGATCCAAATCCCCTGCTTTTAAAAGAAAACTCTCTGCGCTATGATTAGTATTAATAATCACTTTACGCTCATACATGGTTATTGATTTATAACCACCTCTGGTAGCAGACTCAAAACTAACAGAACTTACTTTTACTTCTTCCTGAACTATCGAAGTACATGATACTATCATAATCATTGCCAAATAATTGAAAAAATCCATAGTTTATAAAACAAAAAAGCATCCCAATTGGGATGCTTTTTCTATTTTTTCATATTGATATTACAACATAGTAGCTCTTGGACCACCTGCTGCGAATATTGATCTCATTCTAGACTTTTGACCTTCAGAGAACATTGTCATACATGCATCATTAGTATAATCCATGTAGTTCATTGTCATGTCAGTAGACTTACAGTTAACTGTAGGATAAGAAGGACATCCATAATTCGGAGCATCAGAACTTGGAGTATCAGCTACAAAATCATCTTGACGACATCTTCCGTCTCCCCAAATGTGACGTAAGTTCAAGTAGTGTCCAACCTCGTGAGTTGCTGTTCTACCTTTATCAAATGGAGCATCTAAGAAGAAGTTTCCTTGTGTGTCAAAATCAGAGCTACCACAATACTGAGGAGAAAATACAACTCCGTCAGTTTCTAATGCTCCACCAGGAAATTGCGCATATCCTAAGATACCACCACCGATGTTACATATCCACATGTTCATATGAGTCTCTGGAGTGATTGCATCAACACCACCTTGAGATGACTTCTTCATTGCGTTATTAGTTCCCCAAGCAGTTGTACTAGAAGATTTTCTAGTAACACCAGCTAAAGTAAAGTTAACATCAGTATCAGCAGCTAATCCAGCAAATTCTGAAGGAATACTACCAGCATCTCCATTAGTTTTTGCGAAATCAGCATTCAAAACAGCCATCTGAGAATTGATCTGAGCATCACTTATGTTCTCTTGTGAATTAGCATATATCACGTGTACATATACAGGTATTGAGATCGATCCCAATCCATCATCAACTGGATCAACTGGATCAACTGGATCAGTACCACCACCGCCACCGTTGCCACCACCGACACCATCAGGCTTCTTTGCGTTCATGAATTTACGAGCATTCTTCTCGATATTGTACATTTTATCATAAAGACCTGGATTCTCACTGAGCTGTTTGTTTAAAACATGCATTGAATGACATTTAGCTTCTCCTCTTCCGTTGGCATCTCCATCATCTGTATGTGCGTAAAAATCGCTCATATCGACAGCTACTTCTTGATCTAATTTACTCACTTCTTGTGTCTCTTCACATGCTGCGAAGAATACAACTGAAGCGGTTAACATCATTAAAATTTTTTTCATCTCTGTTATTTAGTTCCTAAAAATTGAATTCGTCCGCAATATATATAGTATTATCGCCCAAAAGCTCAGCATTGAGTAAATGGTAGGTTTTTTAAGATAACTAGTAGTGATTGTTTAGTAAATGGCGATTTTTAAAGAATATTATTGTGATAGATCTATAATATTCAGAATATCATTTACACAAATGAAATTATTCATTTTGAAAAATTCATGTAGTTTTGATCCTCAATTAATCATACTACCATAAATGGAAATATTATTACAACCCGAATCGTGGATAGCATTGCTCACACTTACTTTCTTGGAGATCGTATTGGGAGTTGATAATATCATTTTCATATCGATTGTATCCAATAAACTCCCTGAAGAACAGCAGGCCAGAGCACGTAATATTGGATTGTCAATGGCCTTAATATTTAGAATTGGACTTTTACTGGGTATTACTTGGATCATTGGATTCTCAGAACCACTTTTTACGTTCTTCGATCACGCGGTCAGTGGCAGAGATATTATACTGGCAGTTGGTGGGCTATTCCTGATAGGGAAAAGCACGCATGAGATCAATCATAAAATGGAAGCTCATGATGACTCTACACAAACCAAGTCTGTGAGTGCATCAATAGGCTCTGTGATCGCTCAGATCATTGTTTTAGATATAATATTCTCCTTCGATTCGATACTCACTGCTGTAGGTCTGACTGATCAAGTATTACTGATGATAATTGCCGTAGTTATAGCGCTAGGCGTTATGATGACTTTTGCAGGCAAGATAAGCCGCTTCATCTCTAAACATCCTTCGTTGGAGATTCTTGCACTTTCATTCTTGATACTCATTGGTTTTATGTTGATGCTTGATGCACTCGGTGAACATGTACCAAAGGGGTATATCTACTTTGCGGTATTCTTCTCTCTTATCGTTGAAGTGGTTAATATTCGTGTCAGAAAGAAAACGAAGCCAGTAAAACTGAAAAAGAGAATCAATTAGAATTGAAACAGCTCACCTTACAAGAACTCAATAGCACCGTTAAGTCCATACTATCGAAGGGACTCGCACCATCATATTGGGTGGTTGCAGAAATTAGCGAAATTAGCGTCAATTCGACAGGGCACTGTTACCTAGAACTGGTGGAGAAGCAGGGGCAACAAATCCTAGCCAAGTCCAAAGCCACTATCTGGGCTAATACCTATACCAACCTTTCCCTTTGGTTTGAGAAAATGACTGGTAGTGAGCTAAAATCAGGAATGAAGATACTTTGCAATGCCGCAGTGCAATATCACGAGGTATATGGGATGAGTCTTAATGTTCGAGATATTGATGCATCATTCACTATTGGAGAGAAAGCTGCTAATCGTCAAAAGACCATCAATCAACTTACAGAAGAAGGTGTATTGACGATGAATAAGGAATTGCCTATTCCTATTGTTCTACAACAGATTGCCATTATTACTTCCCCTACTGCAGCTGGATATGGTGACTTTATTAATCAACTAGAGAACAACTCTCAGGGCTATAAATTCAATTCAGATCTATATGCTGCGACCATGCAAGGCAATACCTCACCTCAATCAATCACAGAGGCCTTGCATAAAATATACGAAAGCAATGAGGATTATGACGCCATTATAATAATACGTGGTGGTGGTTCTCAGACTGATTTGGATAGCTATGACAGCTATGAATTAGCTGCGCATATTGCTCAGTTTCCTATTCCTGTTATCACCGGAATTGGTCACGATCGAGATCAAAGTGTCTCGGATATTGTTGCCCATTCCTCCTTAAAAACTCCTACAGCTGTTGCTGAGCACATTATAAATACCACTTTTGATTACGAAAGTACATTGATAGAGTCAATGAGAAACATCAATGATACGGTGAATCAATCCATCAACATTCGTCAACAGCAATTGATGCAATTGGAAGGCCAGCTCACATTAGCGTCCAAATCACTAATCCTTACCAAGAGGCATACTTTCTCATCACTGGAGACGCAATTGAAGAGGGTTTCTAGATACCAAGTACTCACGCAAAAGCAGCAGTTGGATTCGTTGGGTCATAACTTAGAAATATTATCACCTAATAATGTACTCAAAAGAGGCTACTCTATGACTACAAGTAAAGGAAAGTTGATCTCTGAGAAAAGTAAGCTGAAAAAGGGAGAGCTCTTAATTACGGAAACTGAGCATCATATCATCGAGAGTTCGATCTCACAACAAACAAAAAAATAATGACTAAAAAGAAATTTGACTATCAATCAGCTCTAGAGGAGATACAACAAATAGTGTCAGAAATAGAAGAAGGCACTCCTGATGTAGATCAATTAGCAAAGAAGGTGAAACGGGCAGCTATTTTACTTAAAGAATGTCAGTCAAAGCTCAGAGATACTGAGACCTCTTTAGACGATATATTAAAAACCATTGATGAATGATCAACCATCTATACATATTGTGTTTGAATATGTAAATGATTTTAATAATTTCACAATAAATACTCTAAATCGAAATAAATGAGCAAATTCAAGATTTCATATTTATCACTATTTATACTCCTATCAACCGCTGTATTTGGGCAACAGGACCGTTGGCAGCAGCGGGCAGAATACAAAATGGATGTCAAAATGGATGTCGAAACGCACCGTTTTACTGGTACCCAAAAATTGGTTTATTATAACAACTCTCCTGACACACTGATTCAAGTTTACTACCATCTCTTTTTCAATGCTTTCCAACCAAATAGCATGATGGATACACGCTCACGAACTATATCAGATCCAGATAGTCGTGTCAAAGACCGAATCTATAAACTGAGCAAAGATGAAATAGGTTATCAAAAAGTGACTTCATTGACACAAAATGGTAAAGCCACGCAGTTTCAAGTGGAAGGGACTATTCTAGAAGTAAGGTTGGCTAAGCCAATCATGCCAAAGTCGAAAACAACTTTTGAAATGGAGTTTAATGGTCAAGTACCGATTCAAATTAGAAGATCAGGAAGAGACAATAAAGAAGACATCTCCTACTCTATGTCTCAATGGTATCCCAAAATGTCAGAATATGATTTTCAAGGATGGCATGCCAATCCATATATAGGACGTGAATTCCATGGTGTATGGGGTGATTTTGATGTGAAAATCACGATTGACTCTAAATATGTAGTTGGAGGAAGTGGTTACCTACAGAACGCTGATAAAATTGGACATGGTTATCAAAAAGAGGGTATAAAAGTATCGCATAAAACGCCTGAACTTACTTGGCATTTCAAGGCTCCGAATGTTCATGACTTTATGTGGGCGGCTGACCCAGACTATATTCACAAGAAAGTTCAAGTACCCAATGGTCCAGAAGTACACTTCTTTTATGATAAAAATACGGCCAATATTGAAGCTTGGGAGAAAGTACCAGAATTTGTAGTTAAGGCATTTCAATACCTAAATGTGAATTTTGGAAAATACCCATACAAACAATTTTCAGTAGTGCAAGGCGGAGATGGTGGAATGGAGTACGCAATGTCAACACTGGTAACTGGAGACAGATCACTCAATAGTTTATTGGGAGTTACCGTTCATGAAATGATTCACAGTTGGTATCAAGGGGTATTGGCATCTAACGAAAGTCTATTTCCATGGATGGACGAAGGGTTTACTACTTTTGCATCAGCAGCGACTATGCATAATATTAAAGAATCTCCTGCAGACGAAAATCCTCATGGCGGCAGTTACAGAGGATATTACTATCAAGCGAAAAGTGGTCAAGAAGAACCGTTAAGAACACATGCTGATCACTATAAGACCAACAGATCACATGGTATAAACTCCTATAGTAAAGGTTCTGTACTTGTGAACCAACTGGGTTATGTCATTGGGGAAGAGAACTTGATGATAGGCATGAGGCGCTACTTCAACACTTGGAAATTTAAGCATCCTAATTCTAATGACTTTATGCGAATCATGGAGAAAGTATCTGGAATTGAATTGGACTGGTATTTTGAACATTTTGTTAATACTACTAATACCATTGACTATGGAATAAAATCAATTCGCAAAAACGAAGAAGGTACAATTGTAGTTTTAGAAAGAAAAAACACCATGATGATGCCTATTGATCTTGAAATAGAGTATGAAGATGGAAGCAAAGAAATCTATTACATTCCATTGAGGATGATGCGTGGTTTAAAGCCAGCTGAAGATATGGAAACTATGCGTCATACACAAAGCGCATGGCCTTGGACGAATCCTACTTATGAGCTTCAACTTTCTAAGTCAATAAAGGATATCAAAAGGGTAGAAAGTGACACTACTCAGCGACTAGCTGACATTGATCCAAGTAATAATATTATGGAGCGAAGCAATGATCTCAAGTTCAAGTAATCGTTTCGAGTAAGGCTTAATGCGGGTTATCTCATAAATATGGGATAACCCGTTTTTGTTTATCACATTCTGTACGAAATCAATAAATCATTGTATAGATTTACAATAGCAACATCCGATAAGAAATGTCAATAGATAAGGCACAGTCAAGAGTAACAGAGTTAGCTGCACAAATCACTCATCACACAAAGCTCTACTACCAAGAAAGGAAATCAGAAATCAGTGACTATGAGTTTGATCAGTTGCTCGAAGAGCTTATCAAGCTAGAAATTAAGCACCCTGAACTCAAACACCCAGATTCACCTTCTCAGCGTGTTGGTGGCACCATCACCAAAAATTTCGAGAACGTCACACATAGAACTCCCATGTTGTCCTTAGGCAATACATACTCTCAAGAAGACCTCGAAGAGTTCGATGTTAGAGTTAGCAAAGGGCTAGAAGGTCAAGAGTATGAATACATATGTGAACTGAAATTTGACGGAGTAGCCATAAGCCTAACTTATGAAAACGGTATCTTGAAACAAGCGGCTACACGTGGTGACGGTACCAGAGGTGATAACATCACCAATAATGCCAAGACAATTCGTACCATTCCTCTCAACGTAAATGACAAAACCATTTCTTCGATTTTCGAAGTGCGAGGCGAAGTGTTCATGCCAAAAAACATCTTTGAAGCACTTAACAAAGAGAAAATAGATATCGGGGAAGAACCCTATGCCAATGCACGTAACACAGCCTCTGGTAGTTTGAAAATGCAAGACTCAGGTATCGTTTCTACTCGAAAGCTTGATTGCTTTTTATATTCACTGACTACCGACAATAAGAATGTCGATTCACATGAAAAATCTTTAGCTACCTTGTCTGAAATGGGATTCAACATTTCTCCTACTTTTAAAAGATGTAACAATATCAAAGAAGTATTGGCATACATCAATCACTGGGAAGAGAAACGTCATGAACTACCACTAGAAACAGATGGAATTGTGATCAAAGTCAATAGCATGTCTCAGCAAGAACAGCTTGGATTTACTGCGAAAAGCCCACGATGGGCTATATCATATAAGTACAAATCAGAGAGTGCTACTACCCTACTCAATGACATAACCTATCAAGTAGGTAGAACTGGCGCTATCACTCCTGTTGCTGAACTCACACCTGTACAGCTTGCCGGAACAACGGTGAAACGTGCCTCTCTTCATAATGCCAATGAGATTGAAAGATTAGATTTGAGAGTCGGTGATACTGTATTCGTAGAGAAAGGTGGAGAAATCATCCCGAAAGTCACTGGAGTAGATCAGTCCATGCGCTCTAAGTCATCCGATCCTACATTGTATATCACGGATTGCCCTGAATGTAATACTCCACTAATAAGAAATGAAGGTGAAGCTGTTCACTACTGCCCTAATATCAATGGTTGTCCCCCACAAATAAAAGGACGAATAGAACACTTCATCCAACGAAAAGCTATGGATATTGATAGTTTGGGTGAAAGGACCATCGATCAACTGTTTGAAACAGGTTTAGTTACTTCTCCTGCCGACTTATATGATCTAACTACTGATCAAGTGCTGTCCCTTGAGAGTTTTAAAGAATTGTCAACAAGCAACCTGATCAAAGGAATAGAGAATTCGAAAAACACTCCTTTTGAGAGTATCCTTTTTGGACTAGGTATAAGATTCGTAGGTAAAACAGTAGCAGAAAAACTGGCTCTGCATTTCCATAATTGGGATCAACTGGCACTCGCTACTTATGATCAACTTATAGAAGTGCCAGAAATAGGCACTAGAATAGCTGAAAGCTTAATCGCTTTTCTTTCGAAAGAAGAAAATATTGAGCAAATCAATAGGCTTAAGAGCCACGGATTAAAATTTGAAATCGAAGCATCAGCTAATCAACCCGAAAGTGATATATTGCAGGGGAAATCGTTTGTAGTATCGGGAGTTTTTGAAGAATATGGTAGAGATGAACTAAAGGATATCATTAAAAAAAATGGTGGAAAAGTAGTTTCTTCTATTTCGGGTAAGCTTGACTACCTACTTGCGGGAGATAAAATGGGACCTTCTAAGCGTGATAAAGCTGAAAAATTGAAAGTTTCTATTATTTCAGAAAGTGACTTTAATCAAATGATCAAATAATATAGATCGTGTTTGTGAATAAATTTCTATCAATGCGAGTCAAAAATTGGCTCAAACGTAACAAGACTGTAAGAAGTACGACTGCCTATAATAGCGCCAAATCCATTGGCGTTGTTTTCTGCATTAAAGACAAGTCATTACCTAATTTTGAATCTTTCATTCATAAGCTTCAAAATGATAATAAGCAAGTAACCATTCTTGCCTACTTCCAAGACAAAAAGGAAAACTACACGCATAAATACGATTGTTTCACCTCTGAGAATATCTCATTCTGGGGAAGTTATAAGGATGATCAGATCATTAATTTTGTTGGTCAACCATTTGATTATTTGTTTCATTTGGATGACAGTCAATCTACAGTTATTCAAGGTATTCTTGCTCAGAGTCATGCAAAATGTAGAATTGGAAAATACAGTGAACAAAGTAATCCATTCTATGAATTGATGATTAATACCGACCAAGAAGACTACCTACAGGAAATGTACAATTACACTACAATACTCAATTAGCAATGGATTTATCTTTATTTAAAGGGACAGGAGTGGCACTAGTTACCCCATTTAAGCAAGATGGGACTATTGACTATCAAGGTATGAGTAATCTCCTTAAATACACGGCAGACAATGGTGTAGATTACTGGGTTGTACAGGGAACTACTGGCGAGTCTCCGACTGTTACAGATTCTGAAAAAAATGAATTGTTGAGTTTTGTTATTGATAATAATCCTCAAGGACTGCCTATTGTCTACGGAATTGGTGGAAATAGCACCTCACAAGTAATTGATTTAATTCAAAACACAGACTTAAAAGGTGTTGACGCTGTACTTTCGGCCAGTCCCTATTACAACAAACCTTCACAGGAGGGCATTATAAAGCATTATGAAATGATTGCTGATGCTTCTCCGGTACCAGTTATTTTATATAATGTACCTGGAAGAACTGCTTCAAATTTAAGTAGTGATTCTACATTACAGCTAGCCTTACATCCTAATATCATAGGTATAAAGGAAGCTTCTGGTAATATTGAACAAGCAATGGAGATCATGAGTAGTATGCCCAAAGACTTTTTTCTCACCTCAGGTGATGACTTGTTGACTGTTTCATTAATGTCACTTGGATCAGTTGGTGCTATTTCAGTTCTAGCCAATGGCTTTCCAACAATATTTTCACAAATGGTAAATGGGTGTCTAGATAAAGATTTCACTAAAGGAAGTGAGTCCGCATTTAGACTTCTCGAAATCAACCCTCTGATGTATGAAGAGAGTAACCCAGTGGGTATTAAGGAAGTGCTTGCACAACTAGATATATGTGAAAATTACACACGCATGCCATTACTATCAGCGTCCTCAAGTCTTCAAAACAAGATTGAAACTATCCTAAAATCACTCAAATAACACTTACAAACTATCTCACAGAAAATAGAACATAAAAAAAGGATCATCAATTGATGATCCTTTTTTTATGAATTGAAGGTTGAATTAACCTTTGTTCTTAATGTCTTGAACTTCCAATCTGATAGCCTGAGATAAGTTTTTCAAATCTTGCATTCCTTTTCTTACTCTTGTTCCAGCTGCTTGGTTCTTCTTGTCATAGAACTTGTCGAAATCACCTTCCAAAGATGCTACTAAATCACTTACTTCTTTAAATTTGCTCATGTTAAAAAATTTTTAGGTTATTGATATTTTACTAGTTGTTATGAGTAGGCAATATAGCCAAAAACATTAAATCACAACTCCTAACAGTGTTTTTTTTTATTATTTTTTATTTTGTGATCGCAATTAATTCTTCACGTTTGTAAACTCCATCGTCCAATTTCTTTTTCATGGTCTCAAAAGCATTGATGGTTTCCTCAACATCTTCTAAACTATGAGCTGCAGTAGGAATCAATCTTAAGATAATAACTTCTTTTGGTACAACCGGATATACAACCATAGAACAGAATATACCATAATTCTCTCTTAAGTCCATGACCATGTTACATGCTTCCCCAATACCACCTTCCAGATACACTGGAGTTACAGGAGATTTCGTAGTTCCAATATTGAACCCACGTGATTTCAATCCAGATTGTAGTGCATTTACCACTTTCCAAAGATTGGCTTTGTGTTCAGGTTGATCTCTCAACAATTCCAATCTTTTCATTGCCCCTATTACTAATGTTGTAGGAAGAGACTTTGCAAAGATTTGTGATCTCATTGTGAACCTTAAGTATTTGATAATATTGTGGTCACCAGCAACGAACCCTCCTATACTTGCCATTGCTTTCGCAAAAGTTGAGAAGTACAGATCAATACCGTCTTGTACACCAAGCTCTTCACCAGCACCAGCACCAGTTGGTCCTATTGTTCCAAAACCATGTGCATCATCTACAAAAAGTCTGAAATTAAATTTCTCTTTAAGTGCAACAATATCTTTAAGATTCCCAAGATTTCCTGACATGCCAAATACACCTTCAGTGATAACTAATATACCACCACCCGTTTCTTTGACAATCTTCTCAGCCCTTTTAAGTTGCTTCTCTAAGTTTTCAATATTGTTATGTGGGAATACAAAACGTTTCCCCATGTGTAATCTTACTCCATCCAGTATACAAGCGTGAGATTCTGCATCATACACAATGACATCTTTACGATCTACCACCGCATCAATTATAGATAACACACCTTGATACCCATAATTCAATAACATTACAGACTCCTTATCAACAAAATCTGCCAATTGTTGTTCCAATTCTGTATGTTGGTTTGTATTACCTGACATCATCCTAGCACCCATTGGATAAGCTAGCCCCCAGTCCTTTGCTGCATCTGCATCTGCCTTTCTTACTTCTGGATGATTTGCCAACCCCAAGTAGTTATTCAAACTCCATGTCAATACTTCTTTTCCCTGAAATTTCATTCTAGGACCTATCTCTCCTTCGAGCTTAGGGAACATAAAGTATCCATCAGCAACATCAGCATGCCGTCCTAATGGACCTGCATTATTCATTAATTTTTCAAATAAATCAATCATTCAACGATTATTAAGTATGTGATCTAACCAGTAAAAACGCCCAAAATTAACATTAATGACCCGTTATTCAAATATATTTCCCCGAATTCATTCATAAAAAAAGCCATGACTACAATTATCATGGCTTCTTACTTTATTGGCTTATAATTAGTCCCACTTCAATTCAGTATCAACATCTTCAGTTTGTGTTACCTTAGTATCTGTAGATTGCTCTTCATGGTTATGTTCTCTATCGAATTCATCAAAATCAACCTCTGGCATTAACTCCTCCTTCACGTGGTTCACAGAGCTATTCAGAGCATTAACAAACTTGTTAAAGTCTTCTTTATACAAGAATATTTTATGTTTTTCATATGTATAGCCATCCTCCTTGTACTTCCTCTTGCTTTCAGTAATAGTTAGATAATAATCATTAGAACGTGTCGCCTTCACATCAAAGAAATACGTTCTTTTTCCTGCTCTTACTCTTTCTGAGAAAATCTCTTCTCTGTCATTACCATTGTTCTCTTCCACAATCCTTTTGTTTAATTTTTATTCCTTTTTATCTAAAAAACAGTCCTAAATATAGTATAATAATCTACATTATTGCAAATTGTTTTTATCATTTAGTTACTGACATTAAACAATGAATAACCAAGAATCTCCAATGAAAATATTACAACTTTTGGCCATATGAAATTATCACTTGATACTGTCCGTTCTTACGGGAATTTAGAATTGCTTGCTCGCCAATTAGTTGAGGGGTTTATTACGGGGCTGCATAAGTCGCCCTATCATGGGTTTTCTGTAGAGTTTGCAGAGCACCGATTATATAATCCAGGAGAGAGCACAAAACATATAGATTGGAAGGTTTTTGCGAAAACAGATCGCCTGTATATCAAACAATATGAGGAGGAAACTAACTTACGATGTCAAGTAGTTATAGACTGTTCATCTTCGATGTACTACCCGGTCGAAAACAAAGGGAAGATCACTTTTAGTATAATGGCTACAGCGGCTCTTTGTTATCTATTACAAAAACAGCGAGATGCATTTGGAATCACTGCATTCTCAGATAACGTAGCTGTAAAAACAGCTATTAAGTCAACGAGTATCCACCTCAATGAAATACTGGTAACTCTTCAACAACTAATAAATAACACTGGGACAGGAAAAAAATCTTCTATTGCAAAAATACTTGATCAAGTAGCTCAGAAGTCAGCCAAACGATCATTAATTATCATATTCAGTGATATGATGGATACCGATGACCATGATTCTGTCTTTTCAGCGTTGCAACATCTGAAACATAAAAATCACGAAGTATTGTTATTTCATGTTAAAGATAATTCTACCGAACTCAATTTCGAATTTGAAGATAGACCCTATGAGTTCATAGACTTAGAAAGCAATGAGAAGATCAAAGTACAACCAGCAGAGGTCAAGGAAGTTTACAAAAGCAAAATCTCTGATTTCTACAATCAATTGAAAATTAAATGTGGTCAACTAAAAATTGACTTTATCGAGGTAGACATCAATGAAGACTTTGATGTGATCTTACAGAATTACCTTAACAAGCGGTCGAAGATGAGGTGATGACACCAATCTAATAACCCCTATCCTAAACTAAATATTAACGGTACGACCATTCTTACTCTAACAGGCTTACCTCTTTGCTTACCAGGGATCCAATTTGGAGACTTACTAATCACCCTAATGGCTTCTTTATCACAGCCTGCACCAAGTCCTTTAAGAATTACCACTTGACTGACAGCTCCATCTACTCCTATTACGAATTGCACAAAAACACGCCCCTCTATTCCCATTCTTCTGGCTTGAGCTGGGTATTTGATATTCTTTTGTAAGAATCTCATATAAGCTGAATGTCCTCCTTCAAATTCAGGCTTATTTTCAACTATAGTGAATATCTCATCAGCAACTTCCTCTTCTGTTTCTTCAAAAACAATCTCTTCCACCACTTGTTCTTCGGTGATTTCAACATCCAAATCAATCTCAATTTCTTCTATTTCCTCCTCATCAGGCACTTCTATTATTTCAGGTTGTTGAATTTTTGGTGGTGGTGGAGGTGGTTGACGAGTCGGGGGAATCTCCAATAAATCTTCAAAATCATCACTGATATGCCCCAATAAAACAATATTGGTGTCGTCATATGATTTCCATTCAAAACAAAGAACTGTGAGTGAGAGAGTTATTACTAATCCTACTGAGAAATACATTCCGGATTTTTGTTGTAAGTCAGCCTTAGCAGTTTTTTTGAGTTCCATATTGACCTTAATTTTCAACGCCCTTCGGCATCAGTGTAAATTATTATTGTTGAGTAATTCATTAAACGGAAAAATAAATAATTGGATGCCTCAATAACAAAATTGATTTACAACTGATAAGAATCAAGTCCTTTAAACAAAAAAGCTCTCTTTGCTTTCACCTCTTTTATACTTTTTTCAATTATTTCATACACGACTTCAGACAGTTTAGCCACCATTTCAGGTTCTAGAAAAACTGATTTGACCAAGAAAAGATCTCCAACGATTAAAGATCTCTTTAATCCCCAAGATGGTAGAATCTTGAAGTTGTATTGATAACTACAGTGGGATAAAACCGATAATCAGAACGACAATGTACTTACCGCAAACAATCAGGCATAGCGACTTCAATTGACCAATAGTGAGAAGAAAATCGATTATAGATTTTGTGAAAAATCTTTAAGGATCAAAAGGCTATTCTAAGAAAAAGGAGAGTCATTCTTTAAATTAGGATCAAAATATAAAGTTGAGTTACCATGAAATTCAGAGGTAACTCAACTTATAGTACTTGAATCATTATCTTTTATGAGTATTCCCCAGGCAGTGGTTTCACACCACAATATTCACAATCTTATTTGGAATGATAATCACCTTCTTTGGTGTCTTACCTTCTGTCCATTTTTGTACTGCTTCAGATTCCAGCACTTCTTTTTCTATTTCTGATTTCGGCATATCAAATGGGAATTTGATCTTCACTCTCATCTTGCCATTAATCGAAATTGGATACTCATGTGCATCTTCCTTAAGATAAGCCTCATCAAAAGATGGGAAGTCAGCATTAGTAACCCCTCCTTCATGACCTAAGAGCTTCCAGAGTTCTTCAGCAATATGCGGAGCATAAGGCGAAACGATCATTGTCAAGGGCTCCAATACCTCACGCTTATTGCATTTCAATGTTGTAAGTTCATTTACACAAATCATAAATGCACTTACAGGTGTATTGAATGAGTAACGTTCTATGTCTTCCTGTACTTTTTTAATGGTCTTATGAATTGACTTCAGTTCCTCTTTCGTTGCCTTTTCCTCAGAGATATTCAATAGCTCATTATCATCATGGAAGAGATTCCACATCTTTCTCAAGAACTTATATACTCCATCGATTCCATTGGTATTCCATGGTTTGAATTGCTCTAATGGCCCCAAGAACATTTCGTATAGTCTCAATGTATCAGCGCCATATTTTGATACGATGTCATCAGGGCTGACGACATTATATTTAGATTTAGACATTTTCTCCACTTCTACTCCACAGTGATATTTCCCATCCTCTAGAATAAACTCAGAATCTTTCAAATCTGGTCTCCAGACTTTGAAAGCATTCAAATCTAACTCGTCATTGTAGACAATATTAACATCCACGTGCATACGTGTACATTTATGTTCCTTTCTCAAGTTGTGTGACACAAAAGTGTTGGTTCCATTGATGCGGTACACAAAGTTAGATCTTCCTTGAATCATGCCTTGGTTGATCAACTTCTTGAAAGGCTCGTCTTCCTGTACCAATCCCATATCATATAGGAACTTGCACCAGAATCGAGAATACAAAAGATGACCAGTTGCATGCTCAGAACCACCTATATACAAATCAACCGCTTGCCAGTACTCCTGCGCATCTTTACTTACAAACTCATTGTCATTGTTGGCTTCCATATATCGGAACCAGTACCAACTAGAACCCGCCCAACCAGGCATGGTACTCAACTCTAGCGGATAACTTTCTGTTGATCCTGAAGGAGTATAAGTGAAATCTTCTGCTCTACCCAATGGTGGATCACCATCCTCAGTCGGTAAATACTTATCAACTTCAGGAAGTACTACTGGCAGGTCATTACTATCGACCAATTTTGGAATTCCATTGTCAAAATAAATGGGTACGGGTTCGCCCCAATATCTTTGCCTAGCAAAGATCGCATCTCTTATTCTATAGTTAATCTTGGCTGTACCTATATTCTTTTCCTCAATATAGTCTGTAGCTTTTTTTATAGCCTCACTATATGTAAACCCATTAAGTATACCTGAGTTAATTAATTTACCGTCCTTTCTAGGATCTGCTTGCTCTTTAATATTTTGATTATCATATACCGGAATGATCGGTAGATCAAAATGCTTTGCGAAATCGTAATCTCTTTGATCTCCAGACGGAACAGCCATCACTGCACCAGTACCATATCCAGACAATACATAATCAGCAACCCATACTTGTACTTGTTCTCCGGTAAAAGGATGTTCAGCATAACTACCCAAAAATACTCCAGAGATATTCTTCACATCACTCATGCGATCTCTCTCAGATCTATTCTTGGCTACAGCTACATATTCCTTAACAACTTCTTTTTGATCAGAGGTGGTTAGTTGATCAACAAAGTCACTTTCAGGAGCGACTGCCAAATAAGTTACCCCATAAATGGTATCTAACCTTGTAGTGAATACCGGAATATCAACCTCTCCTGCTTTGAAGGTGACTTCAGCTCCAATGGATTTTCCAATCCAATTGCGCTGCATATCTCTCAATGGCTCTGGCCAGTCAATTCGCTCTAGCCCTTCAAGTAGTCTCTCTGCATAAGCAGTGATGCGCATACTCCATTGCATCATGTTCTTTCGAATCACAGGGTACCCTCCTCTTTCCGAAAAGCCATCTTTGACTTCATCATTAGACAATACTGTCCCTAACTCTGGACACCAATTCACAGATGTTTCTGCGAGATAAGTCAATCTGTATTGTAGTAGTATATCTGATTGTTGTTTTTCATCAAAGACTTTCCAGTCTTCAGCAGAAAAATCAATGACCTCTTCACCACACTCTGCATTTACAGATGTATTTCCGCTTTTCTTAAAAACAGCTATTAACGAATCAATATGTTCAGCCTTGGCTGTATCATAATTGTACCAACTATCAAATAGCTTAGAGAATATCCATTGTGTCCATTTGTAATAGTTTGGGTCACAAGTTTCCACTTGCTTCTCCCAGTCAAATGAAAAGCCAATATTCTTTAGTTGCTCTTTGTAGCGTTTTATGTTTTGTTCGGTCGTGATCGCTGGATGCTGACCGGTCTGAATCGCATATTGCTCAGCAGGAAGGCCGAATGCATCAAACCCCATAGGGTGCAATACATTAAATCCATTGATTCTTTTATATCTAGAAATAATGTCAGAAGCGATATATCCAAGTGGATGACCTACATGGAGTCCAGCACCAGATGGATACGGGAACATGTCCAATGAGTAGTATTTAGGCTTGGTAGTGTCAAGGGAGGCCTTGAAGGCCTCATTCTCCTCCCAATACTGCTGCCACTTCTTCTCAATATCGTTAAACTGGTATCCTGCCATTTCCTTGTGTTCTTTTTAGAAAGGCACAAAATTAAGAGATTTAGGGGCAATGAATACTTGATCATTAAAGTATTTTATTCGTATTTTGGGGTTATGGGTACAGTTGGATTGGATGTCATTAGAAAAAAGCTATCACAATGGATCGGCACAATAAGTGACACAAACTTTTTGCAAACTCTGAGTGCCATCAAATCATTATCGAATCAAATAGAGTCGATTGTTATATATCCAAAAGTAAGTCCAAGATAGATGATCGAAAAATACCTATTCAAATCAGAGAGACTTGGATTTCGCACTTGGGCAGACAATGACTTGGAGTCTATGGCTGCTATCAATAGTGATCCAGAAGTAATGAAATTCTTTCCAAATACACAGGCTAAAGAACATACTAAGAACTTCATAGAACGTATGTCTTCACAATTTAAGAAAAGAGGCTATTGCTATTTTGCGGTAGAAATACTGAAGACAAAAGAATTCATAGGATTCATCGGTCTATCTAGACAGACTTATGAAGCAGACTTTACACCATGCATAGATATAGGCTGGAGGCTTAAAAAAGATACTTGGGGTAAGGGGTTTGCCACTGAAGGTGCGGCAAGATGTTTAGAGTTTGCTTTTAGCCAACTTAAATTGAATCAAATATTCTCAATAGCTTCCATCATTAATGAACCATCCATCAATGTGATGAAGAAAATCGGAATGTCTAAAGTCAAGGATTTTGAATTTTCTTTACTTTTGAATAATGAAAAATTAAAGAAATGTGTTCTTTACTCGATAGAAGGTATTAACTAAAAATCATCATCCTCTTCTTCTTCAGATGACTCTTCCGCTGGGGCTTCTTCTTCAGTAGGTGTTTTCTCTTTTTTCTTTTTGCCGAATGAGAACTTCTTTTTCTTCTTGGGAGGTGCATCAGCCTGTTCTACATCATCGATATCATCATCCGTTAATTCAGAATTGACATCTTCAGTCTTGGACTTCTTTTTAAATTTAGAGAAGAATTTCCGGAAGAAGTTCTGCTTCTTCTCTGTTTTTATACCCAGATCTTTATCGATTTTTTTCTTCTGAGCATCCGCAGCTTGCAGAATAGCTCGCTCTTCTGGATAAACAAGAATTTCATTGAAATAATAGAAATAGAACTCCTGATCAACATTGAAGTGTTCGGTCCAACCAATCTCATTAACTGCTGCACTGTCAAGTGCTACACTATCTACTACGTCCATTTCGGCCTGAAGGACGATATCTCCCGCTAGTTGAGTAGAATCATCTAACTGAGGGTAAACCGTTTCCATTTTGACGGTATTCAGACTCCTCACCTTTTTCCAATAAGGTTCTCTTTCGGCTATTCCGAATTTATCCTTACTTGCTGTCAATAGTTTAGGTGTCGAGTCCTCTTTGAAATAGCTGAAATGTTTTGCTAGCGCTGCTTTATCATGAATAAAAGCACTCTGATAGGCAGGACATATCGTTCGCTCAGCACATGACCATGCGAGCATTGTAATAATTGCAATTAGTCCTAATTGTTTAATATGCCTCATCAGCTTCATTAACGCCTAAAAAATAGTCTTAGTGTCACCTCTACAAGGTGGTAATTACTTTTGAACTTATAACTAGCAAAAGTAAGGCGAAAAAAATCATTTTCCTTCAAAATAAAATGTAATTAACAGCTATTTGGAGGAAAAGAAAAAAATTAAATGCATTATTCAATAATTATTCACTTAAAATATTGACAATCAAATAATTAACACAACAACCATTTATGAATAATTTAACTGCTCTTTTAGTTTCCTAGGGAGTTTAGATACTACCAATTCGTACGAATGATCAATCCATTCATAAGCCTTGTTATCAGGAATAGACATATCCATCATAATGGTATTCCAGTGCTTTTTATTCATATGATATCCTGGCAGTACTCCCGAGTGTTCTTCTCTTAATTGCATCGCAAGTTCAGGGTCGCATTTCACACTGAAACTCACAAATGTCTCCACATCTGTAATGGTAAACATTTTCCCCATAACTTTGAATACTAGTGCACGGTCATCAAAAGGAAACTCTTCTGTCACGCCTTTCTTGCTCAAACAATAATTGCGATAATTTTCAATATTCATGATGACATAATTGATATTTGATAAAATCAAATCAAGATGAATATAGTACGTTTGTAATTATGATTCAGTTCATCGTTCATTATAGTTTACATTTACTAGTGCCTGGTCTATTGGCCTATGCTCTGTTTCGATCAAAATGGAAACAGGCTTGGTTTATTATGCTTTGTACTATGGCAATTGATCTAGATCACCTCTTGGCTAATCCCATCTTCGATCCCAATCGATGTAGCATCAACTTTCATCCACTCCACACTGGCTTTGCTTTAGTCTTCTATGTTATATTACTATTACCTAAAAAGAGCAGAATTATTGCAATAGGACTATTGTTCCATTTACTCACTGACTACCTAGACTGTTTGATGATGGGGATATAATTCAAGGTTTGAAGTTGCTAGTTTTTGGGTGCTCATTATCTGACGTCACTATTTCAGTAATATTTATCAACTTTAGAACTATTTGAAAATTTGACCATTTAATTTCTTACTTTTGCACCCGATTTGAAAATCGATTAACAAAAAGAAAGAAATGAAACGCATCGCTGAATTTAAAAAATTATTTGAGGTAGCTCCGGAAACTGATCTTGCGGCATTGAAGAAAACTTATCGCGGCCTCATCAAAGAATGGCACCCAGATAAATTTAGAGATAATGATGAAAAAGCTGAAGAAGCTGAAGTGAAAAGCAAAAGAATCATTGAAGCATATCATTTTCTAGTAAGTATCTCTGCTGAAACACATGCAGCGAATCTCGAAGAGTACACAGTCACCACTACCACGACTGGGATAGAAGACTTCCTTTTCGAGAAACAAGTCCTAGAAGTAAAGTTCAAAGACGGCAGTGCTTATGAGTATTTTGGCGTATCTCCTAAAGTTTATCAAAAGATGATCAACTCGGCAACACAATATAGATTTGGAAAACGTCACATTTTCAATTCTTATACTTTCAGAAAAGTCAAAAAGAATAAAGAAGAGGCTTAATCTACTTCAATAATTGGTAACAAAAAAGGGTGATCTGTACAATACAGATCACCCTTTTTTAGTGGTTGTGGATAATGTTATATATCTACTTTGGCATACTTAGCATGCTTCTCAATAAACTCTCTACGTGGAGCAACTTCATCGCCCATGAGCATAGAGAATAAGTGATCTGCTTGTGCGGCAGATTCGATAGTTACTTGTTTCAAAGTTCTTTCGGCAGGATCCATAGTAGTTGTCCATAGTTGCTCTGGATTCATTTCACCAAGACCCTTATACCTTTGAACACCAACAGACTCAATTTTCCCATCTTTTGCCATTTCCTTTGTCATTTTTTCGCGCTGCGCTTCATCCCAACAGTAACGCTCTTCTTTACCTCTTTTCAGTAAATACAATGGAGGTAATGCTATATACAAATATCCAGCATCGATAAGTCCTTTCATATATCTAAAGAAGAATGTCAATATCAACGTACGGATGTGACTACCATCAATATCAGCATCCGTCATGATGATGATTTTGTGATAGCGAAGTTTTTCCATATTGATGGCTTTCTCATCTTCCTCCGTTCCGAATCTCACACCAAGACCGGTGATCATATTCTTTATCTCTTCATTTTCATAAATACGATATTCTTGTGCCTTCTCTACGTTTAGAATTTTACCTCTTAAAGGTAAAATAGCCTGAAATTTTCTATCTCTTCCTTGCTTAGCAGATCCACCAGCAGAATCTCCCTCTACGAGATATATCTCACATTCAGCTGGATCGCTATTAGAACAATCTGCTAGTTTCCCTGGAAGTCCAGTCCCTGTTAGCACATTCTTACGCTGAACCATTTCACGTGCCTTGCGTGCTGCGTGACGAGCTTGAGCAGCCAATATCACCTTTTGCACAATCATACGTGCCGCTTTTGGATTCTCTTCGAGATACATGTCAAGCATTCCGCTCACACAGGTATCAACCGCGCCCATTACATCTGAATTACCAAGTTTGGTCTTTGTTTGACCTTCAAATTGAGGTTCTTGAACTTTGACAGAAATCACAGCCGTCAGCCCTTCCCTAAAATCATCTCCACTAATCTCTACTTTAGCCTTCTCCAATAAGCCTGACTTATCAGCATAAGACTTCAAGGTACGAGTCAAAGCTCTTCTAAATCCGGAAACGTGCGTTCCTCCTTCAATTGTATTTATATTATTGACGTAAGAGACTACATTCTCAGAGTAAGTCGTATTGTAACTCAATGCCACTTGAACTGGAATATCTCCTTTTTCCCCATCCATATAAACAGGTTCAGGGATTAAATTCTCTCTAGCTGAGTCCAAATACTCTACAAATTCTTTGAGACCACCATCAGAAATAAACTCCTCTCCAATAGGATTTCCTTCTTCGTCTTTTTCTCTTAGATCCGTTAGCGTGATCTTAATTCCAGAATTCAAGAAAGAAAGCTCCCTCAATCTAGAGGCGACAGTGTCATAATTATAAACACCAATAGTGAAAATTGACAAGTCAGGTTTGAAATTGACAATTGTTCCAGTGATGTCAGTAGTCCCTACTTCTCTAACATCATATTGAGGAGCACCAATTTTATATTCTTGTTCAAAGATTTTACCTTCTCTGTGAACGGTTATTTTTAGATCTTCTGATAGTGCGTTGACACAGGACACACCTACACCGTGAAGTCCACCAGAGACTTTGTAAGTATCTTTATCAAACTTACCACCAGCGTGGAGAACAGTCATTACAACTTCGAGGGCTGATCTCCCCTCCTTCTCATGTATACCCGTAGGAATACCACGACCGTTATCTTGAACATTTACAGAATTATCCTCATTGATGGTAACATTGATAGTGTCACAATGTCCTGCAAGTGCCTCATCAATAGAATTATCCACCACCTCCCAGATCAAGTGATGTAGACCTTTCACGCCAACGTCCCCGATATACATCGCAGGTCGTTTTCTAACCGCTTCTAAGCCTTCTAATACTTGGATATTATCAGCTGAATAATCTTGATTTTTGTTTTCTTTCTTGTCGCTCATATATTGTTCATCAACAACCTCAAAATATATTTAAGAGGTATCTATAAGTTAATTCTTATTGGTTCAATACTTGTCAAATTAATAAGCCCAACTAGCGGGTTTTATAACCTCTCAAAAGTAAGATAAATAATGTGTTTTTCATACGGTTATGTATCGAATCTTCAAGTATCTATTTTCTTAATATTAGCTCGGAACTAATCAACTAACTTATTAGTTTTAAGTTGTGAAAATTGAACAAATAATAACACTCACAATACTCGTTCTAGGAATTAGTTTCATCTCTCATTCGCAAAACAAGAACTTACCTAATACAGATACCACTTACTTGCATCAAAGTAAAAATTATTACTTCCTCAAAACAATGAGTCAAGCACAGAAAGACTCAAGTTTTGATGTATACCGAAGTGCCATGACATTGGAAAGAAACATCCTAAATAAGGCAAATGCTGAACAAAGACTTAAAGATTATCAAGTAAATTCCAGAAAAGATACTTTAAAAACACTTGATTACTCTTTTGCAAGCATAGTTGAGTTACCAAAATACATTGCTAAATGCTCCAACTTAAGAACCCTAAACCTTTCTAACAGTCAAGTGATCAAACTCCCCAGAAGCCTTAGGTCATTAGATTCATTGACAGGACTTCGGTTAGATAATCATTTTAATATCTATAAGGTGAAATTGAAAAAATTGAAAAACATCAAAGAAATTAATTTGATGAATAACAATATGTCAAAACTTCCAAAATTTGTGAAGAGAATAAAGTCGCTCGAGGAAATTCACCTTAGTAAGAATGACTTTAAAAATATTCCACCAAGACTAAGTAAGAATAGAAAATTGACCATTCTTAAGATCAATGAAAACCCACTGGATTTGTCCACACAAAAATTGAAAAAATTTCGTGCACTTAAGAAATTGAGATTAAATAAATGTGGAATCACTAATATTCCTGAGAGCATTATGGTTTTAGAAAATCTCGAGGATTTACAGTTTTCAGAAAACCAAATACAAAGCATTCCAGAAAGCATTTCCAAACTCTCTAAACTTCAATCAATTTCATTCTATAACAATAGGATCAAAACAATTCCTTCTAGTTTTTATGATCTTCAAAACCTTCACACAGTTGATTTTTACTATAATGAGATAGAGAAAATATCTCCGTTAATTGCGAAGTTAACTGACTTAAAAATCATGTACTTCTCTAACAATAGGATCTATTCACTTCCTGATGAATTAGGCAAATGAAATCAATTGAACAAATATATCTACATCATAATAGACTGAGTAGTATACCAAAATCATTGGTCGAATTACATGGCCTCAAAGTGTTGCATCTCAATCATAATTCAATTAGTGAATTTCCAGAGCAAATCCTATCTCTCAAACAGCTCACAGATCTAGATTTATCCAACAATGAATTGCATACTCTTCCAACGGAAATATCACAGCTCAATCATTTGAAGTTGTTCTTCTGCCAAGACAATGAAATAGATTTAGATGCAGAGGAGAACTCTCACATTCCTCAGATGGTGAGTTCATTGAGATCAAGTGGAGCTACGGTGACATTAGGAACAAACTAATTTATTAATGGTATTTTGACAGTGAAGGAGGTACCGACATCCTGCTGACTTGTAAGATCAACACTTCCCTTCAGCTTATCTACCGCATTTTTGAGGATATATAATCCTAGACCGGAGCCGATAGCTTCAGAGTGATCTCCCCTAAAGAACATATTGAAGACATCGCCTTGTATGTCCTTTTTTATCCCTCTCCCATTATCTGTAACGTTAATGGTAAGATACTCCCCGCCCGCTGGTAGTTCTATCAGAATTTCAACTATTGCATCAACTTTAGGTCGAGAGTATTTGATTGCATTTTCTATTAAGTTTTGAATGATGGTTTTTAGTAATGACTTATCTCCATTATATGATTTGTATAATTTGTATGTCTTTTCAAAATGAGCCTTGTTAAAGCTTGGTAGATGTGTAAAAGAATTAATACTACCATCAACGATTTCTTCAAAGGATAATTTCACAGATTCAGCTGTGGCTTCCTTTATTCTTGTCAAGTCTATTAGCGCCAAAATGGTTTCATTGAGCCTAATGATCTGTGTATTGTACATCTCAAAAAAGGCCAAAGACGTTTGGTCAGTTACTTCATGAGAGACGACATTGTAAAGCCCCATCATGGAGGCTATTGGCCCGCGTAAATCATGCGATACTCGATAAACAAAAGTATCAAGCTCATTATTTTTGTACTTCAGATCATTTTCTGTTTGCTTAAGTTGCGAAATATCTCGAATGATCGTAGAATAACAATCCAAGTCCCCATTATCTAGGCGATGCGCGATCATGATCTGAGATACGGCTACCAACGATTCATCATATCGCTGAAGGAAATTCTCGCCTATCCAAACCCCTTGCGTGTCCAATTCATTACACATTTCATCAGCCATATGCTCCTTACAGATATCATTTTGAATATCTTCTAGTTTACTGGCTTTCCTTATATCTCCTTCATTAGTATCATAAAATTCTTTACCTGCTTTATTGAGATAGGTTAGACGCCTATCGGGACTAAAAATACCCACGATATCAGAGGTAGCTTCAACAATACTTGTTAGTCGTTCATTTTTAATTTTACTGGCTATAATAGGAGTGACATCTTGTATAGTTCCATACAACTTCACCGGAATTGATTCTTCCCCTAGCTCTACTTTGACCGTCAGGTTTGTATGTCTAACTCTTTTATTATTGGCAAATAGTCTACAACTAAAAAAGTCAACATAATTTTGGTTTGTTGTCTTACTGGCGTTCTCAAAGGCATTATTGAATTTCTTAAAATCTCTAGGATCTATGATATCAATAAAAGCTTCAAACTTAATCGTATTGTTATGTTCGAAGTATTCGGGCAATAGCTTATTCTCTAAATATCCTTCAACACTTATTCTCTCTTCAATTAAATCAAATTCCCAAGTAGACAAATTGGCCATAATAGTTGCGTCCATGAGTTTCTCCTCACTTCGCTTCAGTTCAAGAGTTCTTTGTGAGACTAACTCTTCAAGATGTAATCGGTGTGACTGTAATTCATTTTCATTGCGTTTCAATTCTGTGATATCTTGACACGTTCCATAGACTTTATGCACTATTCCCTCGGAATTTAATCCTATACGAATTGTGGCATACATCCATATCACCTCACCTGATGGTTTCACCAACCGACATTCAATAATGCTTTCAAAATGAGGATCAGAGCTTTCAATTGCCTGATGATACACAACCAAAAAGTACTCCTTATCTTCATCGTGAACCCAATTTTGAAAATAATCTGTTCGAGTCATTGAGTCTCCACTAGTCTTCCAATCTACTCCGATGATTTGACAAAACTCTTCATTAAGAAGTACCTTGGCATTAATAACATCAATCTCCCAAGTCGCCAACTTCGCTAGTTTAAATGCATCCTTTAATCTTTGTTCATTTTCAATATGAACTTCTTCTGATTTTTTTAATTCTGTAATATCCCGAGCTGTTGAAACAACAGATATTACCTCTGACAAATCATCCATTTCAGGAACTAATGCCCAATCAATTATAATTCCATTGGGTAATGAAAACTCAATTCGATGAGGTGACTCTGTAACAAATACCTGTTCTATGGCATTGCCCCATAATTCACATAAATCGTTAGGGAAATCTAATTCTTCATGTGTCTTTCCAATGTATTTCTGCTGTAGAATTCCAGTCAGTTTTTCAACTGCTTTATTGACATAAAGATGACGATGATCTCGATCAAATCGCATCACTACGTCATTAGATGACTCTACTATAGATTTAAAATCTTGTTGATTATTATTCTGAGACAATTGAAAGTAGATAGTTTATCTTTAAATATAACGAATTTGTTCAATTAATTATACTCATAATTATTGTCTTTCGTAATTGTCTAAAAAATCCTCGATTCTTTCTGCTTCAAGCTTTTTGGCTATGATTTTCTTTTTATCATCCAACAGATATATAGTAGGTGTTGTATTAGCATCGTACAACTTCTGATAATGAGGAGTAATTGTACGTGGGCCATTAGCTGATATCCACTTCAAATCTTGATCTTGGATATACTTTTTCATCTTTACCATGGAAGTATCCGCACTAACGGCAAATACTTCAACATCATGTTTAGTAGTTTTATAAAACTCATTGAGCTTAGGGGTCTCCTTCTTACAGTGCCCACAATCTGGGTCATAGAAGTAAATGATCGTATACTTGTTTTTAATATTGTATAAGGAGACTTGCTGTAGATTTTGATCCAACATCACCAAATTCTGAGCTTGCCTTCCAATAAGACTTTTACGAAGTTGATCTGCGCGTTCTTTTAAGTTATTCTTCAGAGATTCATTTGCCCAAAAGTCCATTTCTCCATTAGCAAAATAATCATCATGCAGATATACAAACAGTTCATCCTGTCCCATATATTTTGGAGTTTGGTATTTAATGCAAATATTCCAAACAGCATACTTATAAGTCTCAGGGTTTGATTTAGCTTTTGATATTATAGTCTCAATACCTACTCTTAGCGAATCGGATCTTTGTAGGAATAGGTTATCCAAATACTCTTCTATCTTCTTGCGATAAAGGCCATTGGGTAATCTTAAAAATGCATCATCAGAGAGATCAAAATGATCCCAATAATGTGCTTTGTAATATTGAAACTGCTCTTCCTTACTTAAATCTACAGGTACATCAACTTTCTCTTGTGCCTTTAGAATTTTACCAACAAGCTTATCTCGGTGTATCTCAGTAACGCTTGACATGTGAGACATCACTTCCTTGTTCAGGTCACTGAGATGCTTTTGGGCTTCTTTTCTCTGCAACTCTGACGATAATGAATCTCGCCTCTGTATTACCCAGGGCTGTGCCTTTTGATTCATATTTTGATTGAATCGCATATTATCGAAAAACACTTGATTGTTGACATCACCTTCAATCTTCATGTGGGTGATGTAATCAGTGGTATCAGAGGATAACCCAAACTGCTGATCTTCACCTATGAGTAATTCGAATGCCTTGGTCTTCCCCAGTACAATCATGTACATTCCTTCGGGGAGAAGTTCATCAGATTTAAAAGACAAACTACCTTCTGTATCTACATCTGCAGTATCCTTAATATATGTACTCTCTCCGTAGTAATATCCCAAATAAGCTGTGGTATCACTCCAACCTTTGACTTTGATATCTAGCGAATAGCCCTCCTGAGCTTTAAGGGTTGTACTGCATAAATTCATGATTATGAAAACAAGTAGAGCACCCGATAGTAAATGTTTTTGCATTAAATTATGTTTTTTTCAGTTGCTAAATAACCAATATATCAACAATCAAACCACAGTTATTTATCATAATAATGGTATTTGACGATCAATAATAATTTGATAGCCAAAATAACACCATTCAAAACAAACAACGATATAGTAATTAAGAACCAGTAAAAGTTGAATGCATTCATTAAAGAAGTGAGAACCCCAATTTTGGCGACTTAATAACTCTTTGATACATTAAGATTCTGGAGCCAACTCTACCTCTAGTCCTTCCATTTCTTGAGTAATCCGCATTTGCCATCCTAAACGACTATTATCTTTAACATAGAATGCCTCTGAAAGCATCGCCTCCTCACTTTCGTTTTTTTCATCTAATTGATGATCTGAGGTCACATAGCATTGACAGGAAGCACACATTGCCATTCCCCCACAAGTTCCTTCTACTGGAAGTTCGTACGCTTTAAACACCTCCATCAAATTCATCGATATATCAGTAGGAGCAAGTAGTTTATGAACTATTCCTTCTCTATCTGTTACTATGATATTTACATCAGACATATTTATACTTAGCTAAATTTGGTTAAACTTCGATTGCTTTAATAACAGCTTTTGGCGCTTCCTTCTTCGTACCATCAACCCCTTCTACCCCACCAACGGTTGTGTATTTCATAATATGTTTTTTATTCGGGAATATGCGTTGGTAAGCACTCTGACACATGAGCGTGGCTTCATGAAAACCAGAAAGAATTAATTTCAATTTTCCTTGATAGATATTCACATCTCCTATTGCATAGATACCTGGGATATTGGTCTGATAATCATATGAGTTATCCACTTTAATAGCATTCTTCTCAATTTCTAATCCCCAATTTGCAATTGGTCCTAACTTGGGAGATAATCCGAAGAGAGGAATAAAATGATCTGCAGATTGTTTGAATTCACCTTGCGTCTTATGTTTGATGGTCACAGATTCTAACTTCTGATCTCCATCAACGCCTATTATTTCGGCATCTGTGATCAGGTTTATTTTACCTAATTTGGTAAGCTCTCCAACGCGATCCACAGAATCCAGTGCTCCTCGGAATTCCTTTCTTCTATGTACCAATGAGACATCGTTTGCCACATCCGCCAAAAATATTGACCAATCCAATGCAGAATCTCCTCCTCCAGCAATAACTATATTCTTGCCTCTGTATAATTCGGGATCGCGGATAATATATTCTACTCCCTTGTCTTCATATTTACCAATACCTTCAATTGGTGGCTTTCGTGGCTCAAAACTCCCTAATCCGCCTGCTATGGCTATAATTGGCGCATGATGTTTCGTTCCTTTGTTAGTCGTAACGATAAATGTTCCATCTTCCAATTTTTCGATATCTTCTGCTCTTTCTCCCAAAGTGTATCCAGGTTCAAAAGGTTTTATTTGTTCTAGTAGATTATTGACTAAATCACCAGCCAAAATTTCAGGAAAACCAGGAATATCATAAATTGGTTTTTTCGGATAAATTTCCGAGCACTGCCCTCCTGGCTGTGGCAAGGCATCAATCAAATGACATTTTAACTTGAGTAATCCTGCTTCAAAAACTGTAAATAACCCTGTAGGTCCTGCACCTATTATTAATATATCCGTTTCTATCATTTTATGCTTATTTAATCTAATAACTATCCTTTTGTTAGTTTGTTCATCTTGGAAATTTTGGAGGCGAAGTCTCCTTTTATTCCATTTCTAAATACATTCAAATTCATCACCAGATCATTCATCTCTTCCGGCAATAGGTCCTCAAAAAACTGACGAAGACGCTTAGCCATCGTAGGTGACTTGCCATTAGTAGAAATTGCAATTTTCACATTCCCTTTAGTGACTATTCCGCCCAAATAGAAATCGCACATTGATGGGGTATCTGAAACATTCACCAAAAGCTGTCGACTTTTACATTCCATATATACTCGTTTATTTACTTCATGGTTGTCTGTTGAGACAATTACTATGTGCTTTTTTTTCTCGAAAATAATTATGTGGAAATTTAACTCCTGCTCTGAAAAATAGCATGACAATATCTATTTTAAGAATAACTAACAGAACTGATGCCTAACTTAAAATTTTCAATGGTCACTTTTATAAGATCGCAACGGACAAATACCTTTTTTTGATTCCAAAACAAACTTACTATTTCATTAAGTTTTCCATTTCTCATCAAAATCACAACTATTACCACTGACTTTGTAGCAAATTTCGCATCATCTGACAATTCCATATTGGACAATATGTGCCATAATTAACATCTGAAATAGGTCATATTTTTCTCTATTTGAATGTAAATAGATCTGATAATCCAAACCTACAAAGAATAGACTAGTTTAATTATCTAGTACATCTGCAGAGAGGTAGTTGACATATTACTACTTCTTGATTATTTTCTTTGCAGTTCAGTCACTTTCTGGCACCAATGTTTTCTTATACATTTCTTACCATTAACAGCAATCCTAACTAATTCACGAGACCACTTCTAGCCTTGATGACCTCATGGAGATTATATCTACTATCAATGGAAAGACATTTTGGGAGAAAAAAGACCCCCTTTACCAATATAAATGAGGCTATCGAATCCTTTCCTCCAGAAAAGACAAGAACTGTATTTCCAAATTATACTACTGCTATCTGAAGTATTTCTACCCTTTTGTTTTCAATCTCTCTGTACTGATTCTCAATTGCGTTGAACATTCATCTTAATATTAATTATGTAGCCCACATTCTCTATGCTCCAATGCCTTGGTTGGGTCAAAATAAGATAGCTCATTTGGAAGCTGATGGTCTACAAGATATTGATCCAAGTCTTCATCAGACCAGTAATAAAAAGGACTTACTTTAATTACACCACTCTTACTCAAGCTGAAAATGTCAATACTGTCTCTGAATGCCGTTTGCCCCTTTCTAAGGTTAGCAAACCAAACCTTAGGCTTATGTTCTGCCAAGGCTCTTTTAAATGGCTCTAGCTTCACTTGTTCAGTAAATAACTCATGATTAGGGTCATCAATACTAGGAATCCCCATCAGTACATCACGAGATGCAGATGTCTGTCTAGGTACATAAGTAAAAAGATTAAGATTTAACTTCTTAGTGAGAAAGTCTGCATGTTTATAAGTTTGGGGAGTATTATATCCCGTATCACACCAAATAACTGGAAGATTTCGTTTCACATCTAATACCGCATGTAATATAGATGCCGCATAAGGTCTAAAATTGGTAGTTACTATTGATTGATCACTAATTTCAAGTGCTCTCGCAATAATTTGCGTAGGTGTAGCATCCTTGAACAACCTGTTCAGTTCTTGTATTTGTAATTGTAATGTTGCCTCTATTATTTTCATTTTCCCCATTTAACTGTGTTCCAAAATCTTTCGTGGAAAAAGTATAAAACCATCTTGGTAACTAATTCAACTAAACCAATTGAAAAGGCCAGTCTCAGCGTTCCAGTGATCAGCCATGAGATCAATACCGTATCAATAGTACCTATCACCCTCCAGCTAATCGTCTTAGCCACACTTCTCATGGTCTTTTCAGAGGTATCTTTGTCAGCAGAGATTGGCTCCTCTTTTATTCTTGAATTAATTATAAGCTGATCTATCATTTTCTTATATACATTATTCCTATAGATTTAATAGGAATTACAAATGTAATACTTTCTTTTTAAAACAAAATATAATCCCTATTAATTTAGTAGGAATAAAGAACTGATTTTAAAGCCCACTAAGCACATGAAATTTGTGAATTCAATCAGGACAAACTAGTCTGATGATAACTGAGGGTAGGGTAGATACGTTTGATAGATATTAGTAAGCTACTTCGCTAAGTCTGCTAAAGTATTGTTTCTTAAAACTTTTAGTGAACTGTCTCTGACTTGAATCATGAGTCTGTGAACACTGCATTCAAGTTCATCCGGACAATCGTCACATTTCTCATAGAAGTTCAAACTGACACATGGAACCATTGCAATGGGCCCTTCAAGTATTCTCATAACATCTGTCATCATGATATCTGCCGGTTCTTTGATTAGATAGTACCCGCCATATTTACCTTTCTTTGAACCAAGGAATCCAGATTTTTTAAGGGTTAAAAGGATTCCTTCTAAAAATTTCCGTGGAATATTTTCACTTTCAGCTATCTCACCTATAGATACCGTTGAAGCTTCTTTACTTCTTGCAATATAAGTAAGAGCCTTCAGACCATATTTAGTTTTTTTAGATAGCATGTAGCGAATATAGTAGTTGTTTCTTTAACAAAATACTACAAATTGAGTTGATTGAAAAATAACCACAACCTTTATCGCTTAATTACGATTAAGTAATTATGGGAATTTCCAAAACTGAAAAATTTACGGATAAACAGAATGAACTAGCTAACATCGCAAAGGCTCTAGGACATCCTGCTCGCATAGCCATTTTGGAGACGCTATCGAAAAGGAATACTTGTGTCTGTGGTGATTTAGTAGATGAACTTCCTCTATCTCAATCAACTATCTCACAACATCTTGCAGAACTAAAAAAAGCAGGACTCATTACCGGAACCATCAAAGGTCCAAGTACTTGTTACTGCATTGATCAGAAAATGTGGCAAGAAGCTAAAATGATTATTAACCAATTTATGAGTACTTCTGTCATGGCAGAAGACTGTTGTTAACATAAAAATTTAAATAAATAAATCGTAATAACACGGTTAAACTAATTCAATTATGAAAAACTTAATTAAACACCTTACAGACCTTTCATTGAAAATATTCAGTTACATTTTCAGAAACCCAATTTGCTGTATTGAAAATGAAACTTACCGTAAATAATCCTCACATAATGAAAAATCAATTCAATAAACTGAAGGAGATCATCACCACATTTGTGAAGTTTCTACCAAAGCCCTATCAACTCGACAGCTGTTGTGCATTCAACATGCGAAATACTTGAGGGCATAAAAAAATTTAACAAATTCTATCGTAAGAATACGATTAAGACTAATTTTGCATTATAAATTCTAATCACATGAAAATATCTCAAGTCAAAGAAAAACTATCTCAATTAGAACAAATAGCTTTTCAACTTCCTAATGGAGAACTAGTACCCAATCACTTCCATGTAACTGAAGTTGGTAAAGTCAGTAAGCATTTTATCGACTGTGGTGGGACTGTACGACTAGAGGAAGTCGCCAACTTCCAACTATGGAATGCCGATGACTATGATCACAGATTACATCCTGAGAAGCTCCTGAGCATTATTGAACTATCCGAGAAAGTAATTCAGCTTGGAGACTTGGAAATCGAGGTAGAGTATCAAGCTGATACGATTGGGAAATTTGGACTAGATTTTGACGGAGCCAACTTTCTATTGACTACTAAACAAACTGACTGTCTAGCTAGAGATAAATGTGGAATCCCTATAGAAAAACCAAAGGTAAGACTCGCTTCGATTCAGGCTGGTGCCAGCTGTGAACCAAATAGTGGTTGTTGTTAAAGTATTAATGTTTAAATTAAAATAACATTCGATGAATCAGGAACTCTTTACAGATATTAGACACATAATAGGTTCTTTAAACACAGAAACCCTATCTGTCGAACGAAAATTGGCTTTACAGCCATTGGTCGACTTTATTCAGACAAAAATATCCGATCAACAGGATGTTCGATTGAATTTCATTTGTACACACAATTCACGCAGAAGTCATTTAGCGCAAGTTTGGGCACAAGCAATGGCGTCATATTTCAATACGAAAAATGTGTTCTGCTATTCAGGCGGTACTGAAGCCACTGCGCTTTTTCCTGTTATTGTTCAAACTTTAGAAAATTCTGGATTCAAAGTCAAAACTATCTCTACAGGTACTAATCCTATTTACAGCATAAAATACACGGATAACGAACCTCCGATTATTGGCTTTTCTAAAACCTATGATGATGATTTCAATCCACAATCAGAATTTGCCGCAGTGATGACTTGCTCTCACGCAGATGAAGGTTGTCCATATATCTCAGGCACAGAACAACGCATTCCAGTGACTTTTGAAGACCCAAAAGTATTTGACAACACCCCACAACAAACGAAAAAATACAACGAAAGAAGTATTCAAATTGCTACAGAACTTTATTTCGTTTTCTCACAAGTAAAATCATAACGATGGCATCAACGAATAAGAAACTAGGTTTTCTAGACAGCTACCTTACATTTTGGATTTTTATTGCAATGGCTTTAGGAGTCGGGGTTGGTTACTTCGTCCCATCCTTTCCTGATGTGCTAGATTCTTTTAGCAGTGGAACAACAAATATCCCTATTGCGATTGGATTGATCCTAATGATGTATCCGCCATTGGCGAAGGTCAATTATGCCTTATTGCCTAAAGTGTTTAAGAATGTCAAAATCCTTTCTATTTCACTTGTCTTGAATTGGGTTATCGGTCCTTTACTTATGTTCGTTCTAGCGATCACCTTCTTACAAGATTATCCAGAATATATGGTTGGAGTGATTTTGATTGGTCTAGCCCGTTGCATTGCCATGGTTTTAGTTTGGAATGACTTGGCAGAAGGAAGTAGTGAATATGGTGCTGGTTTGGTGGCTCTGAATAGTGTTTTTCAAGTTTTTGCCTATAGTTTTTATGCCTGGCTATTTATCACTGTACTTCCACCCTACTTTGGGTTTGAAGGAGCCATAGTTGATATCTCAATCTTAACGATTGCAGAAAGTGTTGCCATTTATTTAGGAATTCCTTTTGTAATGGGAATTTTAAGTAGAGCGATTTTAGTAAAACTCAAAAGCGAAGAATGGTATACCAAAAAATTCATTCCAACTATTTCGCCAATGACATTGATTGCTCTTCTGTTTACAATTGTGATCATGTTTTCATTAAAAGGGGAATTGATTGTTGAAATTCCAATGGATGTTTTAATTATTGCCGTTCCTTTACTCATCTATTTTAGCTTAATGTTTATCATTGGATTTTTCTTTACCAAAGCGATGGGTGCAGAATATGACAAAACCGCGGCTGTTGCATTTACCGCAGCAGGAAATAATTTCGAATTAGCGATTGCCGTAGCTATTGCCGTCTTCGGACTAAATTCCGGGCAAGCATTTGCGGGAGTTATAGGACCATTAGTTGAAGTGCCTGCATTGATATTATTGGTTAGGGTTTCATTTTGGCTGAAGAAAAAATATTACTCATCAACATAATGAAAGGTGACTTTTGTAACAATTCAGCTCAACTAAAAAATCATAAACCGTTAGTTGCAAT
>JAWUWD010000125.1:0-10324 GCA_034112085.1 Cyclobacteriaceae bacterium | reverse complement strand
AAACAAATAAACCACAAGAACCCTCTAATAGGAAATATCCAAATTTAGATGTTTGATTGGCCTCTTTTATGCGTTCATTTTTCTTAAAACTAATGGCTTCACACAAATCAGCAAGAACTTTCCAAGCTTCCAGAGGAGCTTCAAAATATTTGTCAAATGCTTTTTTTAATATCTGTTCGTTCAACTAGTGTTTTATTTTTTTAATGAATGCTAACGTTTAGCTCGTATGTTAGCGTTGAATATCAATAGTATCTACGTCAAACTATCATCCGTAAGTGGTACTGGGTCGCGAAGACTTTTCAAGTATCTATAAAAGTATCACATCGCATCAGCCTTTGCAAACTAGCTCAGTAAGCTTACGGCCATCCACTCGATTGATAGTTGTTATTATTTTGAGTTATTTTAGAGATACATAATTATAAGGTATAATGATTTCGATATTTACCACTGTTTAACAGTTAGTATCATAATAGATCTCAACAATCATGAGTAATTCTTTAGAAACTAAACATAAAATTGAGGCTCTTGAAAAGAATCATCAAAAGAAAATAGAAGAGTATTATAGGGTGCATTCTAGCATTTATGACATGTCAAGATGGTTTTTTCTGTTTGGAAGAAGAAAGCTAGTTGAATTGATTTCGATAAATGAAGCGCCAAAAACAATATTTGAAATAGGCTGTGGTACAGGATATAGTTTGCCAAAATTTGCGAAAAAATTCCCCGACTCGTCCGTTTATGGTATTGATGGTTCATCTAGAATGCTCAAAAAAGCAGGACGCAAAGTATCACAGTATTCTAAATTGAAACTGCTTCATGAAATTTATGGTAGTCCATCAGACCTGCGGCCTGGGAAAACAGATTTGATCATTTTTTCATACGTCATGTCTATGATGAATCCGCACTTTGAAGAAATGATCTTACAAGCTTTCAAAGACTTAAATAAAGGAGGGATTATTGCTGTTGTTGACTTTCAGGAGAGTAAGTACAATTGGTACCATCGCATGATGGCCAAAAATCATGTTCGGCTAAACGATCATTTGTTGCCGGTGTTGAGGAAGCATTTTAGAACCAAAATAGAATTGTCTAAATCTGCGTATTTAGGTATTTGGAGATACTTTATCTTTATTGGAGAGAAGGTGTGATTTCAATTTTTTTTAATATTTCAGCAGTACTGCACCAATGGCAAAACCTGCGGATGTACCAGCCAATAAGCAGGTATCTCCCCTTTTAAGCTCGCCCGATTCAATGGCATCTATCAAGGTGAGTGGAATACTAGCCGCGATACAATTTCCATACTTGTGAAGTGTACTTTTCACAACCCCATTGGGAAATTTAAAGAGTTTGTCAAGGATCATCATTCCTGATTTAGACGCCTGATGTGGGACAAAAACATCAATATTATCCATTTGATAATTCGTGCTTTTAAAAAACTCCTGGAAGAATTCAGGGAGTTTTAATTTAGCCAGTCTCAAAAGTTTTTTTCCTTTCATTTTGAAAGAATAAAGTTCTGAATCGTATGGATGATCCTTGTAGAAATATTTGTTACCTCCTCCTTCGATAATGGTATGATAAACGCCTTCAGAGTAGGTTTTAGACATCCCTTTGATTACTCGGGATGGAGCTTGCTCATCAAAGGAAACGATTACCGCGGCTGCCGCATCTCCAAACAAAGTGAGCGTCTCCCAATTAGCTGGATTAACTCCTTTAGAAGAAATTTCGGAGCTTACAATCAAGATGTTTTTATATGTATTCCCATCTAGAATTTTTGATGCAAAATCCAATGCTGTGACAAAACTCAGGCAAGTACTATCCAGATCAATGGCTGGCGTATCATATTTCAATCCACTTTTCATTTTCGACTTGATAATACTCGCCTGATTAGGAATCGGATAGTCATAAGTACCGCCAGCCGATATGATCATCTGAATATTATCCAATGTCATATTGGCTTTCCCCAAAGCTTCATCAGCAGCAAACGCACCCATATCTCCATTGGTTTCTGAGGTGACCATGTGCCGTTTTGATACTCCCGAATATCTCACTGACCAACCCTGAGGAAGCTCATGTTTTGCTTCTAGGTCACCGGAATCGATTGGCCGTGGCAAGTATTTTCCGAAGGAAATAATCCTTATTGGTTTTTCATATTGCATTGATAATTCTTCTAAGTTTAGAGCCGATTTGGTGTTGTTTATGATCTACTGATTTGATCGTTACTTGGTGAATGCCATATTGCGCCAAAAGTGTTTGGATTGCTTTTTGTGCCTTTTCAAAATTTTTTTCAGATTGGTTTACGTAAAGTTCGAGCATATTTTTACTCTTCTGAACAAGTGTATAGTCTATAATATCGGCATCTGCCATGATGATAGAGCGTCTTAAGAAATCAGGAAAAACTTTGATGCTCCTGCCGTTCACATCGAAAACAAAAACATCATCCGAACGCCCCTCAATCTGTTCGATTGCCAAATGATTGGAACCACAAGAACAGCCCTTTTTTTCAATGATAATATCATTTAATTCATACCTCACTATGGGCTGTGTTTCACGCAGTAAATCAGTTATTACAGGATGAAATCTTGATTGATCCTGATCAATAAACTGCTTTTCAATGATCAAAAAATCTTCATGGAAGTGGAGCGTTCCCTCTTTGCACGTGCTGGCTAAAAAACCCTCCGTACATTGATATACTTGGTGAATTTTCATACCAAAAGTTGTTTCCAGAATTATCTGATCTTCGGGATAAAGCACTTCAGCCACAGAAATGATTTTTTCAGGTTGAATATTTAAGGACCCATCGCGTTGGAAAGAGGCCAGTTCCAGCAATCCGCTTGGCTGAGCTACAAGTATCGTTGGGTTAAGAGCGGTAAGTTTTTCCAAGTGCTCCTCCATTGGGGTGAGCAAATCAAAAAATTCAAATTGCAGAGTTCTGGATTTGACAGCCGAATAAAGATTATTGTTTGCTCTGAGAATGAAAGCGACTCTTCGGTGGCGAAAAGACAGACCAATGACGCGATCCAGAACTGCCGCAACCCATTGTGCTCGCTCCTTTTTGGATGACAAAAAAATGCTTCTATTACCGCTGGTCCCGGACGATAAACCGACAGAAATATCGCCAATCATCGGTGAGAAGTTACGTGAAGATTCTGCTTCCAATGCAATGGAATTGGCTTTCTGAAAAGAAATATTTTCCGTGTTCACCAAATCAAAATGGTTCATAAACGAGGCTTTATCCATAATAGGATAATCCGATAGCGAAGCTTTACTATTTGCCAGCTCTGCATAAAATGGGGATTTCTTGAGCGTATTTTGAAATCTATTCCATCTCAAATGTTGTAATGCTGATAGCCTCTTTTGGTATTTCCATTTAGAATACTTCAGTGAAATTAGGTTACTTATAATTCGAAGTTTAAAGTACATCAAAATTGATTTTATCGCTAACCAATGTTCGGGTGCTTTCCTGACAGTGAGTCGGGACGATGATGGTCTCTGGAAATTGCTGATGGTATAGTTGTATTTTCTCCAACGATTTTTTGAAATCCGTCCAGGAGTGGAAGAACAGCTTTACAATTGGGTTTGGCAATGTTTTCTCTTCAATGGATTGTTTGAGCCAACAGGCATCAGCGATCAGAAAGTATTTGGATTTGATCGTCTGCAGCATCAACCCGACCTGCCCCGCGGCATGACCGGGTAAAGGAATTATCTGAATAGTATTGTCATCGAATAAATCGTAAGTAGTTCCAAAAATCTGATCCGACGCTTCAGGACATTCCTGATCTATTTTGACTATCCGATCGGCTAAATCATCCGGCAACAAGTCTTTCAAAACTCCCTTAGTAAATGAGAACGTTTTACCCAAAGCAATCGTGTGCTCAATAGCGGTAGAAGAAGCATAAATCTTGGCATTTGGAAAATCCTTTAGCCCACCTACATGATCTGCATGAAAGTGGGTGATGATTATATGTTTTATTTCACTTGGATCGATCTGATGCGAGCTGAGCTGATGCGTAATTTCATCTTCTTTAGTCACCTCCACCTTGGTCATCATCGCGTAGATTTTACTCGGAAAACTAGACGTTGCTTGATAAAACCGATTGGTGTATCCCGTATCGTATAGGATATAACCTTTGGTAGGATGCGCTATTAAACCCCACAATGCATGAAATTTTATTTGCTTATTCCTTCCTGTCCGAATAGCATGTCTCTCGCTAGCCCAGCAATAGCCCGCATAGTTTAGATATAATTTGACGCTATTCATGTTTTTGGAACCAGTTAACAAATTCTAAAATGGCTTCCTCGGTACTCAACCGAGGTTCATAACCCAGTAGTTTTCTGGCCTTAGATATATCCAGCGTAACAGATCGTGCCAATGTACCAACACTATAAATAGTAAGTGCAGGCTCTTTATTATTCGTCCATTTAGACTTCCATTCCATAAATCTTGCAGCAATTTGAGCCACTTGGACGGGGATTTTTTTTGACGGAACGGGTTCTCCTAGCAACTCCAAAACCATTCGGATATGTTTCCAAAGATTTACGGGCTCTCCGTTGGAGATATTGTAAATCTCATTTACGCCAGTCTTGGTCTGGAGACTCAACCAAATGGAATCGACTACATTGGCAACAGCAGTAAGATCAACCATATTTAGTCCATCCCCTATTACCTTCAGCTTGTTCTGATTGTTTGCATGAATCAGCCTGGGCATAATGACCGTATCTCCTCTGCCGATAAGCGCCCTTGGCCGAAGAATGACATAAGGAATTGATGATTTTTCTATTTCAATTTCTGCTAAGCGTTTGGTATGAGCGTATGCGTTGATAAATTTTGAAGGAAGTGCGTCTTTTTCTGAAATATTCAGCCGGTCAGTATTATCAAAGTATACACTTGGTGTAGAGATAAATACGATTCTTTTCACGGATGCTTGCGCTACCTTGATAATGTTTTTGACCACAGTCAGGTTTGCTTGCTCAAACTCTTCAAACCTACCCCATGGAGAAGAAAGCGCAGCTGCATGTACAATGTGGTCTACATCTTTAACCAATTCCTGCACTAACTTTTGATCACAAAGATCACCTAGCTTATATATTACTTTTGGGTGGATAAAATGATGGTGCTTTCTAATCTCCCGTCCTGTGGCAATAATCGACGAAACTTCACTTTCTGTAGCGAGCTGTTCGATTACCCTGAATCCCAAAAAACCGGTTGCTCCTGTCACTAATAGCTTCATTTATCTTTAATTATTTGACCGGTACAAAAGGTATAGATGAATGATTCATCGGTATTTTTCAAATTATCTTCCAAACCTGAATCTCTAGAAATCTCGGAAAACTGAAGTTCAGGATTTCGCTTCACTAAATATTGGCGTTCGCAAAACCTAGCATTTTTACGAGCTGATTTTATGACCCCTTGCCAAATGCTACTATAGGTTTTCTCGTCCGCATAAGAAGAAAAATCAGAGAGTGAAAAGACCGTAATTTGATCTGATTCAGTATTTAGATAATCTGTCAACGAATCAGTAACGATCTCTATTTTGCGAAGGTTGTTTTTGATGACCTTATAGTTTTCTGCTCTCAAATGATGCGGCAACTCACATCCTTTTAAGTATCGGCCGGCAAATAGTAAGTTCGCAAAATGGGCTCTGCTCATGTTTATTTGTGTTCCCATAAAATCAAGACGCGCTTTCATATAAGCATATACATCAAAGGTTTTTGGAATTAGCTGGAATCCCGGCTCCTGAATAATGTATTTCCATAGAAACCTGTTGGACAAAATCTTAAGATACCACTTCCAGCCTCTGTTGTCCCATTTAGTAATCCAGGTCTTGTGTTGTACTTTGAGTGTAGGGGCATTCAGTAATTCCTTGATCTTGTTGGCTCTGGGAAAAGCAAACTTGAGCATCTGACGCAGTATCCTTTCCCATGTTCCGCAGTACAATATTCCATCTCTGATAAAAGCCTTGTGTTCATTCCAAAATATTCGTGCTTCATCTGATAACTCGTCCTTTATTCGCTGGTAAATAGAAATTCTATCATTGGAATCAACTAGACCGATGAACTCGCAAAATTCTACATAGGTGAGTGATTTGTACCCAGCAATTTTTAATTCTAGCAGAAAATTTTGTGTGGGATTAAGATCGATGCTAATAATTTTTTTAGGACTATCGATGAGGAGGTCTAGAGATCTTGAACCACTCCCGGTAATACATAATACTACATCGCGTTCACTGATTTGCAAACTCGTCCTTTCGGACTCTGAATCTTCGTTACTAGCCGAATAGTTGATTTTATTGAAAAAGTGATTTGACATAAGTTATAGATATAGATCAAAACTATTCTCAGTAAGCTTCACCTCCGTCACACCATCCATTTTGGCTTTACGGAGACTTTTCACCTTGTTATAAATGAGATCAAGTGAGATGGGATGATCTTTAAGGTCTGTGAAAACTTGCTGGTTATCATATTGCCGTTTGGTAATATCAAAATCCTGATTCAAAACTTTTTTGGCCAAAAATGGAAGCATCCTTTTGATAATTGGATTGAGCCATTTGAAGCTAAAAGAAAGACGGACAATCGCTTCTGTATTGCCTGATGTAGTAGCATTGCATGAAATGATGGCAGTAAATCGGATAATATCGTTGATGACATAAGTGACCTTTACCAAATTCGGAAAAATGAATTCATCGCTATGTTGTACTCGTAGATTACTTCCCAGAATCATACCCAATGCTACCCCAATATTCTCTGTCGTTTCTGCATAGTTCACCATCAGCCCCGTTTCATTTGTTGTCAATTGTACCTGATGTTTTGCCTTATCTCCATGTCCACGAATGAGCCCTTTATGAATGAAAGCCGTATGCGTGGCATCCATGAAATTTTCGATCAGTAGGTCTTCAGTTGTTTCAAAATTCTGACTAAGATATACCTGACTCCATTGCTGAGCCGATTCGTGATCTAGGGAAAAGGGTAATTCTTTCGGCGGCTGATCATCATTGAGATAGATCCAAATAAGCCCATGATGCTCCTTAATCTGAAAAGTGTGCAGCTTACATTTCATTTTGCTCAGATCAAGATCTGGTGAACTCGGTATATCCACCAATAGACCAGAGCCATCATATTTCCAACCATGATACGGACAAGTAATTTCGTTCTTATCAAAATCAGTAATTGCTACTCTTGATCTTTTATGGGCACATACATCAAGTACAGCATGAACAGTGCCTTGAGCATCACGCCAGACGAGTAATGGAAAGTCATATATATATGTCCTCTTCGATCGATTCTTACCGAAATCACTCGAGATACCAATTATATGCCAATAACGGGTCAATTCCCCACATTTATCAAAAACGCTTCCGAACATGAATCAATTAGAAATTGTGTTAAAACAAATATAGATGCATATCCTCCACATCCCTGTACAATGATGTACACAATAAAACCTAATACTTTAAACTAATACGTGCTTCAATAAGCAGAGGAAATTAATAAGACTTTATTCGGAGGGCACAACAATGAGGTCAGTATGAGTTTTAACGCCAAGCTAGCAGGTGAGCCCCGAACTTGGCAGAAAAACACTAAGATAGCGCAGCTACCCAACACCTGCAACGTCATCTACAGAGAACTGCATTTAGAAAGATAAAATCCAGAAGCAAGACAGTTGCTAGGAGAAATAAAACTTTCAGAATGGGTAGCGAAGCGGTGAAGATCGGATGATGTATGCAGAAAAGCACTCTGGCGCATTCGTGCTAGCGATTGTTAGATGCTTTCTTATACTGAAGCATTAATAAACATTCTTTGTCAGAGTATTGATGACTGATTGTTGTGATAAATCCATGTTCATCAAATTCAAGAATATCTTTGTAATTAGAGTTTTCTGGACATTCGTCTGCAAAAGTTGATGTGTTTGTGAGTTGATATGACACAAGACTTCCCTTATTGGAGTAGTTGAAAAGTTCTTCTGCTCCAGGGTAAGCTATCTTATAAGGTAAGCCTTCTGGAGTTAAAATGTGCTTTGCAGTTAATGAAGATTCTGAGTTGAAGTTTGTGATTTCATTAAATGTTCTATCACTTGAGTAAGTGTATCTTGTTTCATTTACTGATCTCATTTTTGGTCCTTGAGGTCCCCAATACATATGAATTTTTTTGTATTGAAGTCTGTCGAAGCTATCGTATTCAAATACTGTATTATGAGTTTCAGTCTGAGGTAGAATTTCTTCTCTAATTCCCCGTTCTTGAGTCTTTATCAGCAATCCTTTTTGATTGTAGTGATAATCCGTCACTTTCTTGCCAAAATCAGCTTCTTGACCGCCATCGACTAGATAGATAAACTCTTCTCTGACAAGTTTGTCCGATTCTCGGATGTAAGATGTTTTGCTGCTTGGCTCTTTGTTATAGTAGTTTGTTATGCTAGATAATTGTCCATTCGAATCAAATCCGAAAGATTTATGAAGTTCAGTTGAATCGGTTGAAGAGAGCAGAAATATTAAAATACTATCTACTTTGTTAGTTCGTGCTCGTTCAGCGGGTAGAATCAAATGAATGTTATCCTTGTAGAAAATTGGGCTTCTTGTAACACATTCGCAAGCATCAGTTTGTCCAAAAGCCAAGTTGGAAATAAATAAAGTAACTATTAGGATTCCGAATTTCATTGTGACTGATTGCAACTAACGACCAAATAAAATGAGTATGCACCCAAGTTGCTAGAAGCAGAGAAATTTCTAGTTTGCAATGTCATATCAAATAGCTCAGTCTGCATATTCATTTTAGTGTTTGTTGTGGAGTGTTACTTCTTTACGATTCTCTTGATGGTGCTACCATTAGTTGAATTGACTCTTAATAGATAAACACCGTTTGCAACTCCTTCCAAGGTAATTTGATTCTTACCTGTCAGTTCACCTTCTTGAATGACTTGTCCAGTTAATGTAAGTAATTCATAACGCTCAAAATTACCAGATGAGCTCTCTATATTCAAATAATCAGAAGCTGGGTTAGGAAATATTTCTACTTGAGGTATCATACTGGTAGCTCCAAGTACATTGGAGCTTCTGGCAATGTTTGATCTACTTGAAGAGTTTTGGTTTATTCTTCTTCTCTCACTACCTCCACAACTATTTGGTGAGACCACCTCAATTTGATAGGCTACATCAGTAGTTGTAACATCAGTATCTGAAAAAGAAGTTAGATTACTTGCTATATCTGTCAATAACTCAAAGTCGGAATTATTCAAGCTTCTATAAATTCTGTATGTTCCGAATGGAAAACCTTCATAACCATCCCATATAAGGTTCCAAGTATTTCCTATTCCCTTATTAATTGTTAAATGTATGGTTTTATGGTAATTGCTTAATTCTGTTTCTGTCCCACAGCTATCTAAACTGGTGATTTTATATCGATTTGATTGTTGACCAGGAGAGGATTGGTTATCAATATAGGTGTTTGAAATACCACCTTCTACAAACTCGACCGAGGAATATTCACCCGAAAAATTCGTCTCGCGATAGATTCCAAATTGAGAAACTGATTCCAAATCATATTCCCAAATGAGCATATTTTTTAAAGAAGCCTCATCAACGGTCACTAGGCAAATATCTGGAGTATAAGGTTTTTCTGGTATCTCTACAAGTAATGTTGTGTCTCTAGTACAACCATTGTTGCTGGCATTTAAACTAATAAACTTCTTTCCAGAGGAATTCCAACTAAGTGTGTATGGGCCAGCACCAGAACCTGAAATAATATTCGCTCCATCGAAACTCCAATTGAGATCAGTATAGTTGCTTCCTGTGAAGGTTAGGCTGTAATCTTCGTTATAGCATGTTGATTCATTCGCCTCAAAGGACATGGACGGAAATTGGTTATAGTTAATTTCTTGAACTTCCTGATCCGTTGAACATCCATCTTCCTCAACTGAAAGGCTAATAGTTTTCATGCCAAAGGAATCCCATGCTACTTCGAAAGGCCCTGATCCATCGCCAGATATAATCGTTCCTTCATCAAAATCCCATGTGAAAGTTGCAGTATCATTTGCATTCCCAGTGTATAAAATAAGTGCAGACTCTCCTTCACATAGCTGAGTTTGAACTGAAAAATCAGCAGTAGGAGTCTTTTTAATCTGTATTTGACTTTCAGTAAAACTTGTACATCCATTCTCCGAGACCTCAAGTGTAATTGATTTAGTTCCTTCAGTTGCCCAGCTTAACTCATAAGGTCCTTGACCGCTTCCTGAAACGACAGTAGCTCCATCAAAACCCCAACTGTAAGTTGCCTCTGTGCTGCCATCCCCTGTGTAGGTAATTGTTGACGTTTCTACTGAGCAAATAGAAGCTTCTAAATC
>JAWUWD010000124.1:0-22596 GCA_034112085.1 Cyclobacteriaceae bacterium | reverse complement strand
TCACACCTGATCTTTCCTCCTCACCAAAAATTTTCAGATTGTGATATTGAATTTTATAACAAATAAATCTGAGAAGTATTTCTTTGGCGTCTTTTTAATTAAATCCACCCTCCATTAATTCGAATTTATTGATATCAGTCATTGATTTTCAGGTTTGATTGGTTCTTTATTAGCAATAGGCACAAGACTATTGATGCGGAGACAAGTAGCGTACTCGATAAGGTACTGTCCAATTGAGAAGCCATTATCATACAGCTAATGTAACAAATGGTGTAAACTGTTATTTTTGATAGCATCATATTTTTGACGTTTATTAGTTATGAAAATTGCCTATTGCACTTGTCCTAAGGAGTAGGCTTGTTTGCCATCGAAGGCATAATGAATTTCAGTTTTTATCGTGTTTATATTATTGTGTTCAGCATTGGACAGCAATTGAATGATTACACTTTTCGCAATGATGCTACTTTTCGTGGGCTTGAAACGGCATCGCCAATGATCGGTGTAAAAGGTTTCATTAAATCCCTCCGGCCATACCTTAATTCCCCTGTTGGTGATCATTGTGAGCTTTATATCATTGTTTTCCATTTGTTGCAATTTTGTCGCAAGTTCATCGGGATGCGTTCCATTCCAGCGAACGAATACATCCACGCCAACCAACTCTTTTTTTTGCAGGAGTCTTGCGCTGAATTTTGGCCGTATCGACACGAATCTCACTTACAGCTAAAATCTCCATATCATAATTTATTTATAGTTTTACTGTCCAAATTTGCGTATTAAAATTCATTAATTTTTATTTATGTTTTTAATGTAAATCATAAATATTTTTTATTTATTATACTCTCAACCAACTTCAAATTTTTCTTACTAAAAGTGTAACCAAGGCATCTGAAGAACTGCATTCAACCAAACCTGCAGTATCTATTCAGCTAAAGAACTTCCAGGCACAGTTTGACATATCCTTGGCTGAGGTGGTGGACAGAAAAATTTACATTGCAGATTTCGGAAAGGAGGTGGCAGAGGCTGTTGAGAATATTTTGAATCAGGTGAATGCGATTAACTATAAGACTCTTGCCTTTAAAGGGCAACTTAGTGGCAGGTTAAAAATTTCGGTAGTACCACCGCAAAACACATAATGGCTTATTTTATCTCTGATTTTTTTAAAGCAGCATGCTGGAGCCCTGCATATTACATAACAATTTCATAATTAGCTGTTCCAAATTTGGGACTTTTATCAATTGTATCAATTCTTAAATAAAGACTTCTAACATCTTTTAACATTGAGATGGTATTGATATTATCATCTATCTCTTTACCGTGATAGATGTCCTTATTACTTCATTTAATAATGGTTTTACTTTCTTTCACAACATTGAATTGATTGGTATTGAATTAGTCTGTTATATAAGGCATAATTGGTGGAAAATATCAGTCAAAACAGTTCAAATCGCATGGAGATTTTTACACTAAAATTGCACCCGTTTTTTACAAGTGCATCCAAATGATTTAGATCAATGTTTTTAGCACATTGTCAAATATCAGCCGAATCAGAATCTTCAATCTTCCAAATCATTGAATATTTATGAACCTCAGTAAGTGGTGGGTAAAATCTAGGGTGCTTTACATAAAATCATTGATTAAATCGTTACAATGCCCCTATAGATTTATAGTAAAATAAATTGATAAACAATTTCAAAACACCTTTCAGACGTACTCTAAAAGCGTAATATTATTTTAGGTTCTATTCCATTTATAGCGAATGGAGCAGATATTTTTAGTTGATTTCAATGACTTAAAAATGTTAAAAGTGGCCTCGGCAAGAACCGAAATCCAATGAATTGAGTATAATTATTGCAATATGATGACTTATTAAAAACCGACTCTAATTAGCGATTAATTCATTTTCTCATCACCTGCCCAACATAAAAATTAATAATGTATTGGAAATAAATCACCATTAATATCGACAACGAATAGAGAACCCTTTCAATCCCAGGCAAATCAATATAATGTTGATTCTCAAAAAGCACAAACCATATCGTTTCTTTCAATTTGATGATATGAAGATTAAAGACTTTATTATGAATTCACAACAGTCTTTGAAAAGCTAAAGCAACATTCATTTTTTTCTCTGTCACGATTAATAATATTTTTCTAACGTGTGAATTTCTATTATTTATGGAAATGGTTATTTGAAATCATGTCAATAACCCAATTAATCGATTGGCAAACCTCTTAATGTATGGATTGGTGTCACCTGATTCATTAACTGATTGCTTAGTGAATTCTTTGCTTCTTCTAGGATGTCTTACAATTTTATAGTCTGAGTAAACATCCAATGTGTTCTTTGACCAAGTACCTTGTGATTTCGAAAGTTCAGATAAAATCAAACCGAGCAAACTATTTATTTTTTTCGTTCTAAGATTAGTTAATAAAAGTGTTGAAATGTACCTATCATCTGAACTGTCCACTTCAATTATGTATACTGGCTCAGCATTTCCTAATTCGACAATTATTCCCTTTCTTTTCTCCCCAGCAATCATGTGGAAAGAATAATCTCCTTCAAATTCAAAAACATTATAGCTGAAATTAATTGATAATTTAGAAGTAAACATCTCCACTACTTTAGTGAAGAAAACCAGCCCACGAGGAATCTGCGCTTGATCAAATTTATTTTCGATGTGATCGCGAGTTAGTGCCATGAATCTATCTCCCTTAGCATCCTTTTCTTGGTTTAAGCTTAGTAATTTATCTTCAATTGAAAAATAGGCAAAGGGGTTGGGCTCACCATCCTTGTCGTCATCGTTATTCAACTTATTTTTTTGAATAGTAATTTCCTTATCAAAACTATATTCTAGTTTTAAGACAGACACTTCCTCAAAAGTATTATTTGATGGGCCTTGACTCTCTTCATTATCCTTAGAAATAGGAATCTTATATGACGCACGATTCTTTTCTGATTCATTAATATATGATTTAGAATTAGAACCCTTATGCTTTTTTAAAAGAGGGTGGTTAATAATCACAGATCTCGCAGGAAATGATATTTTTGACAAAATAGCACTTATAAAATATACTAGTTGAATTGAATCAATATTTTTAGTTTTGAGCTGTAGATCTATACGTTTAAAGCTCATACTTAAAAATGAAAAATCATAAGTATCACCTCTCATTTGCCTTTGGATGCTCTTCCAAAGAGATCTAAATTCTGGGTTATATAAGATCAATACAAATTTCTCAATGGCCTTTTTCCCTAATAAACTTCTAGGGTAAGCTTCATTTAAATCTAATACTAGCTCATACCCTTTTTTTGTTTTTTTCACTCCTCCATAATCATTATCAATAAACTTTCTAATTGATCGTATTGAAACAAATGATTAATAATTCTGTTATCCACACAAAAAAAGGTTCTAAAAAGCTCATAGCATGGGAAAGCATAAGTTGAATTTTCTGATTTGACAAGATAATATTTAGCATTCACTAATGAATCCTGATCAGGAAGAAAAGCATTACTGATGGATGGTAAATCTTTCAGGCATACAATTTTCCCCTCATTGAACTTTTCGAACATGATATCTACAGAATTTGAATCATCTAACTCACAATTAATTGTTGAGTCCTCTTTATACTGAGTCCCCATAGAAAGTTTGGGAATTTTAGTAATGGGAAAAATTCTCTGAGATGCTTCTTTAGAAGATGAATTAATAATATGTGTCCTCAAGAAAAAACTCCCGTTTTTGTTGAAGGAATCTGAAATAGCATAAATTTGGTAGGCCATGATATATTTTAACTTGCTAATAAAAGACTTACGCTCTGATTTGAATTCTCGATGAGCGATGATATCAGCATTTCTAACTCTTCATTTAAATGTTCTTTTCTAATGCCGGCTTTTCTAATCAGTTTCCACTTGATTAGTATTGATGATCGTGTCATAGCTTCATGAGCTTCTCTTAATATCCGCCTCTTTCTGAAATTGTGTAATGACTCCTCATTCCTTTCTATAAAGGAACAACATAGGGGTAGCTTGTCCTTATTCTTCCTGAAGGTTGTTTCATGCTCAAGCAACTTCAACAAGAGCGATTTGCTTATTCTATTCTCAAAGTCAGTGTTTTTCAATTCCCTCAATTTAGTTTCCAATATAGTGGCCCATTCTTTATCCCTTTCTTCCCAATTGACACATCCATATTTTTTCTTGTTATTCTCATGGTTAATATATTTCAAGCTTAATAGCCACTTTTTGTCCTTTCTATATATGTAAGCATAAAGGTCAGGTCTGGACTTTCTTAATAGAGAAATTGTCTTTTCCGGAAAGTTATTTTGATGTTGAATCCATTCTTGTCTTTTTAAAAGAAGACGACTAGGTTTTTTGAGATTACAGGTTGTTTTGGATTGAGAAAGCACCGATTTAGAATCACAATGTAATTTTCTAGCTATTTCTCTTATAGGTAATTTTTCAGACAATAAATGCTTTAAGGATTCTCTCCACAGCTCACCAAATTCTCTAACACTCCGATTAATGATGTTTTTATTATGGTTATAGCTTTCAGTATAATGATAACCACACGAACAAACTATGTGGGTTATTTCTCTTCTTGTTTTGAAATCCGTCTTATAAAAAATATTTGTCTTTCTATTAGAATTATAGTCAGGACATACTGGGTTCCTGCAAGTTTTCTTTACCGGTGAAGCATAAAAATTAGAAGACTTTTCAAATTGCTGGATAAAATTTAACAAAAGCATGTGTCTAACTGGATTAAAATCTCTCCTTCGCTTCCTAACAGCTAATTTTAACCAACATGATTGATCAGTAATACTTACTTTACTTTCAACAGCTTTCAGCGTATCTCGATTGTAATAAGAAGTGAATTCAGAATACAACTTTTCAATATTAATAGACTTTTGACCCTTAGAAAATCCAATTTTCTTAATTTTCTCATTGTAGAAATATGGTTCGTTATTATAATCACAAGTTTTAGAGTTGTTAAATAACTCAACAACCTTCCTACTCAAATGAAGGAGCTCCATATTCCTATTTTCAATACGGTCTTCTCTTATGTTTACTTCATTTATAGAGATGAACTCATGTTTGTTATACCTAGAATGAAAACTATCGAGTGAATGAAGCTTCAAATTGTGTTTGATACATATATTAATAGCAGGAATTTGATGTACCCGTCTAAAATATGATTCTTGATTCTTAGAACGCAGATCTTCCCGATAACATTGGGGACAATATCTTGGAATAATAACGCTTTCTATACTACTGGCATTGAGCCCCATTCTAGTATGAATATATCCAGATTTATCATACATGGACTTTATAACTAATTCCTTCTTATTGTTTGAAATAAATCTATTGTACAGCGGATATAGGGTGTGGTTCATTATTATTTCAAAAGGCCTCAATCCATCTAGAACTAAGCTTCTTGATAATGCTGAAATTCCACTCGGCAAGTCCAAAGTTGCAGAGACTGTAGTTTTGTCAAAAAGATTAGGCAGTAATTGCTTAGGCCCTATTGTACCGTATAACGCTATATACCTAGCCAGAACACTATACAATATTTCATCTTCATATGGCTTGATAACATTCAGCAGCATTACATCAATAAGTTTGAATTCTTTAGATCAAAAACAACCCCAAGGTTCTCTAGTTTGTGCTTCAATTTAAGTTCATCAGAATCATAACATAACCTTAAATCATTCTCAGTATAATTTGGCACAAGTTTGTTGTCTGTTTTTTTAAACTCTTTTGCATCAGCTTTTTCATTAGTCTTTTTATCTCGAATTGGCTGCTTCCCTAATTTTAATATTTCTAGGACTATTTCAGCATTGCTTTTTTCTGGACTAAGCTCCAAATACGTTTTTACATGGGTCTTGTAATTATTTTCAGACATCTCAAGTTGCTCTAGCTCTTTGACAATACCCAAATATCTAGCATCATCATTATGAACAAATCCTTTGAATTCTTGCTGAATTTCCATTAATTCAGCAAAGCTGCTGGAACTATATTGTTTCTTATTCCTCACCTCATCAATAGCCTTATCTTCTAACCAGAATTTTGACTTCTTAACACGGTTTAATAGTTGAATAGAAATACAAGGTTTGTTTTCTAAAAACGCTAATCTTTGAGCACCAACAAACAACCTTATAGCTAGATCGATTAAACCTTGACATGTCTCATAGAAGTAATCGCATATTTCTTGGCTATATGAAATGGCCTCATCAGTGTATTGATATTTTAACAAGGATATAAGAAAAATTTCCCAATCGTCATTAATGCCAAGCCTGTTCCATCTTGTAGCTCCTTCTCCAGACCATCTCCTCATTAAAGTATAGTTTTTTTCTATTAACCCTGTAATTTCCGGAGTGCCTATAATGATAATTGGTATGTTGAGTGTATTATTCAACTTTGTAAAAAAAATTAATAGATCCTTCTTATTAGCTCCTGGGGAATTAATTAAATTCTGTATTTCATCGACAAATATTACCCCAATTTGATGAGATATGGTAAGCTTTGATAGGGCATTGACCAACTCATAAACACTTGTTCTACTTCCTTTATAATAAGTTTGGCGGTGATTTGTTTGTAAAATAGAATCAAGATATTCTAAGAAATTAACGCACAGCTCCTTTATTGAAGAACCTTTGGGGCATTCAATTTTAACAAATGGAACTTGAATAATGGGATCTAAATCTAGCTTTGAATGCCTAATAGCATGAGGATATAAATTAATGATTCTGTTAATAATAGTAGACTTCCCAATTCCCGATGGTCCTATGAATAGGCTACCTAGTGAATTAGTAGTGATATCTAATTCTTCCTCAAAGTTTAATATGTCCTTATAACTCTTTTTAATCTGTTTTGCGGGATTTAATTTATGAGGGTTTCTATTGGTATAGCCAGCTAATAAACTGTTTACAACAGATTTATAAAGTGCATAATGGTTTTCATTTGGGACAAAAAACTTTTGTCTCAAACTAATCAATAAGCTTTCCCTATCATTTCGAGAATATAATAAAGCATCCTTACGTGATTTCGGTCTACTTCTTACTAAGGCTCTATTGAAATCTTCAAAACTAAAACCTATTCCAATTGCTTCAATTAAAGGGTTTCCTGAAAAATCCGGGTTTTGCAATATCTCATATTCAGCTTCTCTGATTGTTCTACTCATCTTCCATTAATCTTCTGAAAAAATCGGTTTTATTGTTGCTTTTTGGTTTGTCATTGTTTCCATTACTTAATGAAACAACTTTCCCCAATTTCTTGCCTGTTGCATTCGAATCAATTGGGTTCTCAAGCTGAACTGATGTTTTCAGATTCAGTACCTCCTTCTCTACTTTTCTGTTCTCGCGAATACTTTTTGCTTTTAAGTTCTTTGCTTTCTTTTTCCCTGACTGTTGTTTTTTAGCGTTCTCAATAATTTGCTTCGTTAATTTGACCGTATTGATATTAGCAGCGCGATTTACATCTTTTTGATTATGTTCTGCAAACTTTTCTTCCTCTTGATGCGCTTGAAGTTCCCAAATATTTAATTCGGCATGCAATGGGTTTCTTGACTCACTTAATTGTGCTGATATGATTCTCTTTTCATGTTTGATGTAGATTTCATTTAAATCCAAAGGATTAAAATATACATCAAAATAAATCCTCTTGTCCTGAGTGAGGATCATTGTATTTTCAAGCTCATGGCCTTTAGGTAAATTATACCAAGCCTTTTTAAACTTTAAACCATCTTTAGTTAATGCACCCCTCTCAATAGGAAGAAACTTCATTCTTAAGTCCTTTAGCTTAAAACTTCTCAACAAGCCAGATCTATTTTCAATGCCCCATTCGAGCAATTGTTGAGGTATTGCTCTCACTTTATCACGAACCATATCCATATCCCTAGGATAGTTAACCAATGGTTTTGAATTATTATAATCAAGAACACTTTGAATGATAATAGCGTAATATTCATTCAATGTTAGACAAGCATCCAGTCTAGCATCTCTTACGCCTCTTTGTTTATGATTAGTGGATTTCATTCCAAATTTACTGTCTGCACCCCTTAATTTTGCATGTAGAACATTAAAGTGGTTCTCGACTATCCCTTTTAAATCTGCACGGTAGGCTGGGGGATTTTCTATACTAATTCCTAAATCCCTAATTATATTATTTGATTTATGCTTCAAAAACTCAGCTCTATCGGCTACAATTGCTTGCGGTAGTCCACATATATTCCAATCAGATTTATTAAAATTAAACCCCGACACATTTCCTAAATTTGCTTCCTCAATTACGATTTCCTTATCCTGTATGGCGTTGTAAACAGCTTGAGAGGCTGTAAAAAAGGAGGGTTCTTCCAAAGTCACCAAAACTCCAACTAAAGCATGGCTGAACACATCAGTGACAAAATATAATGTAGGAGAACCTATTGGTATATCTCTATCAATATGGCTTACTAGCTCAATATCGGCTTTGGTCGAATCTATTTGCCATAAATAACCAGGTCCAATAACATTTATCTTAGAAGACTCTGAAGTAATTCTCAGGTCTTTGTTGTAAATTTTGATACTTCTTTTACCTTTTAAACGCTCTTCCGGCCCGAACTTATCCTCCCCTACTTTCCTAAACTGCATTAATGATGGGGCATTTTCAAATATACCATCAGCAGTTTCTGGATACTTAACAGCTAAAAAATTCTCATGTGCTGTTTGAAGAGAAGCTTGCTCTATCTCCAAATAAAACTTTTTATATCCTTTTTCCAGTACAGGTCGATTCCTCGCATTTATCAAGAAATTGTTTTTGGTATACTTATTTTTCCGTCCTAGTTTAGTTGCAGGATTTTCTACTTTTACACCTTTCGCCCCAGAATTATTTAAATCGGGTAATAGGCTGAGTTTAGTCTTACCATTTCGAAAGTACTTTAGAATTATTCTCCTAACTGATTGCCTCGAAAATTCAGCTAGTTGATTTGAAATCTCAACACATTTATGGTTAAAATACTTATTGGTAAATATAAGAGGCTCCTCATGTTCAATGAGGTTTATTATTTTACAGTATGTCTCCCATTTTTGGATACTCTTTTCTTTATAATCCGCAGGATCTTTAAAGGTTACCTCATCTTCAATAGGAGTTGCTGTTCCATCAGCCCTACGCAAATCTAATTCTTCCAAACTGATACATTCTGGTAGCGCTTTTGAATCTTCAATTTTGATCCAAAAGACCTGATCTAAATCCTTAGATATATATAAAATTCTATATCTAGTATTATTATGCTGCCAAATCTGACTGACTAATAGCTGCTGCATGTTCAAAGTTGAAGTTTAGTTGACTCAATAGTTTTTTGGTACTGGTAATAGGTGTTTCAAGCTTAGTAGTAATAAGTCTTTTGGCTATCATAATTTTAATCATTCGGAGGCTAGAGCCGACTTGATAATCAAATACTAGGTCCATCTCTTTAGTCAAATCGATAACGCTTTTTAAATTTGAGGCATTACTTTCTTGCATCAAATAGGTATATACGTTCTGAAATTGAAGTAATTCAAAATCATTATTTTGGCAAGAGGCATGTAAATCTTTGTAGGCTAGTCTTATTTCTCGCTCAGGAATATGTTCATCTGTAATTATAAAAAATTCAATGGCCTTTTTTTGCCAGTACCTTCTTTCTATTTCGAACAATTCTAACTGTCTTTTTGACTTAGCCATATCCTTCAAGTACTTAAAGGTGTAGGCGACCTTTCTTCCGGTTTTATATGTAACAAATTGATCAGTTGTCAGAATATGTGGGTCAGTATTGTTTGTTGTGGGGTAGCTTATTCCTGCTTCTTGAGCAATTCCTTGGGCCAATTGGAAATCTAGTAAAGGGAACTGTTCCTGAATTTCTTCTATATCCGGGTTTAGGTCAAATATGTAAAAAATTTCCGCTTCTTTATTCGAATGAAAGTGATGCTCTCTTCCTGACTTAAGGCCCAAGGATCGAACACTATTGCCCTGGCCAGAGAACTCTCCTACCTTTATCCAAGGAATGTAGTCCGACCCATTTCCGAATCCTCGCCTTTGCTTGATCTTTGTCTTATATGATGGCCCCATTTATATGTTTTTATCTTTTTTTAACGTTATACAGAGTTATTTTATTGTATATTCTTGGTACAGAGAAAAGGGATCAGTGCATTTTGATGAAACCGGAAAAGGCACTTCCTCTGTTTACAAGATATAATATTAGTGTCCCCAGTATTCGTCAAATGCCAACTCGCTGGGGAAGTTGTACTCCAAAAGGGAAAGTGATCCTTAACCCGAAATTGTTCAAAGCACCAAAAGGAAGTGTCGAATACGTAATCATACTTGAGCTATGTCATTTAGTCCATCATAACCATACACGAGCATTTTATAAACAACAAGAAATCATTATGCCAGAATGGAAAAAATGAAAGCTAAAATTAGAACAATCTATGGTTTGATTATTAGTCATCATTTTGACGATCCATAAATTTCACACAAAGCAAGTCAACTAATTCAAGGTCACCAGAATCCAATTCTATTAACGCTTTTGTAATCGATTGAAAATCATTTTGTAAATACACAAATCGATGAAAAAACCCTCTATTATTTTCAGTATCTCGATATTTAATAATGACTCTCCTTAGGTTCCTCATTTGCTATGAATATATAAAGACAAATATACGAGTATAATAAATCCGCACAAATAGTCTGTGTTTCTAAAATCGAAATAGACCTATTTTCGATAGTGGATTATAAGAAAATAATTGGTGAAGAAATAGGCCAATACAGAAGGGAAAAAGGATTTAGTCAAGAAACCCTTGCGGCATCTTCGGACATGCATCCCGATTATATTGGTAAAATTGAACGTGGTGAAAGAAGTCCATCTTTAATGAGCCTTCTTAGAATTTTAGATGAACTGAAGGTAAACTATGGTGAATTCTTTGACAAAATTGATGAAATAAAAAAGAGGCACTAAGCGCCTCTTTTAATATATGTGTTGTCCAAACTTTATTATTTTTGTCCAAACTTTATTATTTCTGTCCAAACTTTATTAACAAGCCCCATAACAAGTCATTAACAATCGATATTATTCAACTGTAACTGACTTTGCTAGATTTCTTGGTTGATCGACATGACAACCTCTCATTACAGCAATGTGATATGACAATAATTGCAAAGGAATTACTGACACCATTGGCATCAATGCTTCATCAGTAGCCGGCACTTCAATCACATGTTCTGCCATACTCGGGATAAGTGCATCACCTTCTGTGACCACAGCTATTACCTTCCCCTTTCTTGCTTTCACTTCTTGAATATTAGATACTACTTTATCATAGGAGCTATCTCGTGTAGCAATAAAGACAACGGGCATCTCCTCATCAATCAAGGCAATTGGACCATGTTTCATTTCAGCTGCTGGGTACCCTTCTGCATGGATATATGATATCTCCTTCAGCTTGAGTGCACCTTCAAGTGCAACTGGGAAATTATACCCTCTACCTAAGTAAAGGAAATTAGATGCGTCTTTGTATTGTTTCGCAATTTTTTCAATTTGATCATTAAGCTTAAGGGATTTTTCAACTTTAGCAGGGATTGCCTCCAGCTCTGTCAAAAGCTCTCTATATCTCGATTCAGTAACTGTACCCTTTCGTTTAGCAACAATTAATGCAATCATATTAAGCACAGTCAATTGTGCCGTAAAGGCTTTAGTACTGGCTACACCAATTTCTGGTCCAGCATGAGTATAAGCTCCTTCGTGAGATATTCTTGAAATAGAAGAACCTACTACATTACAAACTCCGAAAATAATCGCTCCCTTTGACTTGGCAAGTTCAATGGCAGCCATGGTATCAGCAGTTTCCCCAGATTGAGAAATTGCCATCACGACATCACCTTCTCTAATAATTGGATTTCTATAACGAAACTCTGAAGCATATTCGACTTCAACAGGAATTCTGCAAAACTCTTCAAAGAAATATTCTGCTGTTAAACCCGCGTGCCATGATGTTCCACAAGCAATAATGATAATTCTTTCCGCGTTAACTAACTTATTGGTGTATTCACTAATTCCTCCTAAAACCAAAGATCCATTTTTCGCATTGAGACGACCTCTCATACAATCAGCGATGGACTTTGGCTGTTCGTAAATTTCTTTGAGCATAAAATGCTGATATCCACCTTTTTCAATTGATTCTAGCTCCATGTCCAATGTTTGGACATAAGGCGTTGATGGAATATTATCAGTATTTTTTATTTCCAACCCGTCACGATCTATTACTGCAATCTCATAATCATTAAGATAAATTACCTCGTTGGTATATTCAATAATGGGTGTAGCGTCTGACGCAATGAAATATTCACCTTTTCCTACACCAATAACTAAAGGACTACCTTTTCTAGCTGCAATAAGTGTATCCGGATTATCCTTAGACATGATCACAATTGCATAAGCACCAATCACTTTAGTAAGTGCTAACCTTACTGCTTCTGCAAGGGTGCAATTATTATTAAGTTGGACATCTTCTATAAATTGGATAAAAACTTCAGAATCTGTATCACTAATGAAGGTGTATCCTTTGTTTAGTAAATCTTGTTTCAATGAAGCGTAATTTTCTATGATGCCATTATGAATCATAGCCAAATTCTTACTTCCTGAATAATGTGGGTGAGCGTTGATGTCGTTTGGCTCACCATGAGTAGCCCACCGAGTATGTCCAATCCCTATAGTACTTTCTAAGTTTTTCCCCTTGATGAAATTTTCCAGTTCAGCTACTTTCCCCTTTTTCTTATAAATATTTAGGCCCCCATTAAGTACTGCAATTCCTGCACTATCATAACCTCTATATTCCAATCTTTTAAGCCCTTTGAGAATAATCTCCTGTGCTTGTTTATCACCAAGATAAGCTACAATTCCACACATAGTTTTTAATTTTTATTTAGGTAGGGTATAATACACCTTCAATTTAATACTGTCTTGATGAATAACAAATCGATCAACTGTGTAGCCGTTAATCGCGGAATTATTATTATCAGATGGTCTAAGTATGACTGTTGATCTTTCAACTTGTTCGTTTGTAATAAACTGAAAATAAGACGTTGGCAATCCAAGGTATACACCATAATTCTCACTTTCAATTGTCAATAATAATTCCTGCTGCAATACGTTATCTGATATTACAAAAGGCAATTCTGTGCTACTAACTTCTAAAGGACTTGTTAAACTGTTCTCATCTGATTGTTCCATTGCCAAGGCGTCCGGAGCAGAAAAAGACTCTGTTTCTTTTATTTCTCCAAGGCTGATGCCTACACTATTAAAAACAACATTTGGAATATCCTTAAAAAATTCGAGAAATAGAGCAAAATCCAACTCCGTAGAAACTCCAGTCCCACTTTGAAAATAGCGCATATTGTTCTCTGGTAAAAATGGAGTATTTGGCACCGCATCTGCAATTGCTGTTCCTGACCTGTCCGATGTTATTCTATTATACCTAGTATTGCTAAAAGAATATGTATAGCTAGTTGTGTCTTTGTGTATCCCATCTTCTAAAGTGTGATAAATGATTGACATTGCTGAGGTTGTGTTGATCCCAACAACATTATCACCATTTGCCAATATTGCAAATCCATAAAATCCAGTTTCTGGAGAAATAGCCAAAGTAGAATGCTTTGAAATGTCATTCTGAATCACTCTCAAAGAATCCTGTATTCTTTGAAAATAACTATCAGTCAAATCTATAGTTAACAGAACATCTGTAGTTAAAGCCTCATGCTCTTCTTTATCAAGAGTATAACTGGCTTGCCCCAATGGCTCAAGGTTATAACCTACATCGGTGAAATTAGTTATTAGAGAGGCATCTGGTATTTCTTCTGTCAACTCATGTATACTGAATATTATCGGGATGTTGGAATTCTCTCCATAGCAATAAGAATTTAGTCTTAAAGAAACTTTCAGAGAATCAAAAATGAATTTGTCACTAGAAATATCTCGACCAACAGTTCCAACAAATTCTGCATAAGCTACAGAAGTCACCGTCCCAAATTCTGGATCCACATAAGTCCCCGCTAATAAGCCAACTCCAGATGTATTTACTGAATCAATAATAACCCTTGATGGTAATGTGAATTCTTTATACAATAAATCGAATTGTTCTCCAGAGAGATCTTTTCCAACATTATTCAACTCCTCTTTACACGCTATGAAAAATAAAGATGATCCTAGTACAACTAGAATCATCTTCAAAGTTTTATCCCACAAGTTCATTATATAAATCGAAGTAAGAGTCTAAAAATTGTTCTTCTTGATCAATAGATTCAGGTTTTTTCTCCTTCGCTGAATCGTTGAATAATTTATTGATATCACTACTATCTTCAGCTCTTATTACCGCATCAGAAAACTCCATACCTAACTTGATAAATCCTTCATAATCTGCAGAATCCAGATTATTTAACATATTATCTTCTACATCAAGCATTTTAACTTTGTCCTTGATACTGCTATTAAAAGTATGCGTGAATTTATTATCATAAACACTAAATACAGATTTAGAGTTTTTGAAAATTGGGTCGTTCTTGTAAGTTGTTTTCAAGTACAATGGGATAAAACTAGTCATCCAATCATTACAATGGACTATATCTGGAGCCCAGCCTAATTTTTTCACAGTCTCTAATACTCCTTTACAGAAGAAGATTGCTCTCTCATCGTTATCTTCATAGAATTTATCTTCCTTATCAAAGAACACTGATTTTCTTTGAAAGTAATCCTCATTATCTATGAAATACACCTGTAATTTAGCGTTTGGAATAGAAGCAACTTTAATTACTAAAGGCTTTTCTTCATCACCTATTGGAATATTAATTCCTGACAATCTTACAACTTCATGAAGTCTGTTCTTTCTCTCGTTTATTAGTCCAAATCTTGGTACTAATATTCTTATTTCCATTCCACGCTCTTGCATCCCTTGAGGGAGCTTCCTTACAAAATCAGCCACTTTTGAAGTTTGCAAAAATGGATTGATTTCATTGGCTACATAAAGAATCCTAAGTTTCGACATATTGAAAATGATTTGATTGGTCTTTTGAATTGAGGCACAAAATTACAAAATTTTTGCCTTTTCTCAAGCTAAAGTCTCACTAATACTTTATGTTTAGCCCCTTATTTGCTCAACGTGCTCGAACAACTCCATACTAATGAGGGTAATTAACGACATAAACACTCTGAAAGATATACTGTTTCAATTAAAAGTTGAAAAAAAAACAATTGGCCTCATCCCAACGATGGGCGCATTGCATTCAGGGCATTTATCCCTCATTCATGAATCAAACAAGGAATGTAGCATTACTGTTTGCAGTATATATGTGAATCCTACGCAGTTCAACAACCCATCAGATTTAAAAAAATACCCTAAGACAATAGATAGTGACCTAGTTTTGCTAGAAAAGGCTAGTTGTGATATCGTGTTTTGTCCTGAAGACAAAGCCATGTATGCCAACGGACATCATATAACTTTTGATTTCGGGAAACTTGACAAAGTAATGGAAGGACAATATAGAACTGGCCATTTCAGTGGAATGGCAACTATCGTATCAAAACTATTTAACATAGTACAGCCAGACATCTCTTACTTTGGTCAAAAGGATTTACAGCAATTCACCATAATTAATGAATTAGCCAAAAACCTATTATTCGGCACCGAGGTAAGATGTGTGCCAATTGTTAGAGAAGAAAATGGGCTCGCTCTTTCATCTCGAAATATGAGGGTTTCAGCAGTCGGAAAAGATGAAGCGCTAATACTACACCGTTCATTGGAGATTGCTAAGAAAAACCTAAAAAACGGAGAGAGCATTGACTTCATAAAAGACAAAATAAACCGTAGTTTTGCCGATTCGATGGTAACGCTAGAATACTTTGAGATAGTAAACTCAAACACCCTTGAACCGATTAGTAGCTATACCGATGGGGAGCCTGTTGCCGTTTGTATTGCTGGATTTATTGAAGAAGTACGGTTGATTGACAATGTATTGATATAACAAATCACATTACGTAGATGCTAATAGAAATTTTAAAATCAAAAATTCATAGAGTTAAAGTGACTCAGGCAGAGCTACACTATGTGGGAAGTATCACTATAGATGAGGATCTAATAGAAGCTGCTAATTTGGTTGAGAATGAGAAAGTCCAAATAGTGAATATCAACAACGGTGAAAGGCTAGAAACCTATGTTATCAAAGGAGAGCGAGGTACGGGGACAATATGTATGAATGGACCCGCTGCTAGAAAAACACAAGTAGGTGATATTATAATCATTATTTCCTATTTTCAAATTGCATTTGATCAAGCTCAAAGCCATACCCCAACAATCATCTTCCCTAACACTGATAACAAACTGGACTAATTTCTATGAGTCCAGCATTAAAAAAGACCTTAAGGTATTTGATCGTATGTATGTTCACAGGACTACTTCTATGGATAGCTATAGGTAACTTAGAATTGAAAACAGTTACTAAGACTTGGGATTCAGCCAATAAAATGCTCATCATATTATCGGCAGTTATCGCCCTATTAAGTCATTATTTCAGAGCTGAAAGATGGAAGCTTTTATTGAATCCAATAGGATACCCATTGAAGTCTAATCATAGTTTTATGTCCGTAATGGTTGGGTATTTCGTGAATCTAGTCATCCCAAGAGGCGGAGAAGTCTCAAGATGTTACAACCTATATAAACTAAACAAGACTCCTGTAGACATCTCTTTCGGAACCGTCATTTCAGAAAGACTCATAGATCTATCATTCTTACTCACATTGATTGGAACTGTCTTTTTGATTCAACTTGAAACATTATCTGATTTTTTCAGTAGTATTGATTGGACTCAACAATCTGCACAAGCCAGTAACTCAATAGGTATTTACGCTGGCATTGCCGCTGCATTAATTAGTGCTTTCATAATCTTAATCTTCTATATGAAGCAAAAGGGCATGCTTGATTCATTACTACTAAAAGCAAAGGCATTTATCACTGGCATCAAGTCCGGGGCTCTTTCCATTTTCAAACTAGAAAAAAGGTTCCTTTTCATTCTTTATTCATTATTGATCTGGACATCGTACTACCTAATGAACTATTTCGTGCTGCAGGCCTTTGATGCTACATCAAGTCTAGACTTATCTGCGGCATTGACCATATTTGTAATAGGAGGAATCGCACTGGCTATCCCACTTCCTGGCGGAGCTGGAAGTTATCATTTATTAATTTCTACTGGGCTTACTTTTATTTATGGAGTAGCTGATGACCAGGCTTTAGGATTTTCCGTAATAGTACATGCATGGCAGACATTAGTGATTATTGTATTCGGTGCTGGATCACTCATAGTTAGTCAACTTTACTACAAAGCACAAAAAACATGAATACTGCAGATAAAATTTCAACAGTGATTAATCTGAAGATAAAAATCCAGCAATGGAAGGCTAATGGTGATCAAGTGGTGTTCACAAATGGATGTTTTGACATTCTTCATTTAGGACATATCGATTATTTGGAAAAAGCAGCTCAAAAAGGAGATAAGTTAATAATAGGACTCAATACGGATGATTCTGTTAAGAGACTAAAAGGTGAAGAACGCCCTGTAAACAATGAATATGCCCGTGCTAGAATACTATCAGCATTGAGCTTCGTGGATGCCGTAATCACATTTGGTGAAGATACCCCATACAAACTTATTCAAGAGCTTTTACCAACAACTTTGGTTAAAGGAAGTGACTATTTGGCAGAGGACATTGTTGGAGCAGATATTGTAATTGCCAGTGGAGGTTCAGTAGAAACAATTGACCTGGTTGATGGGTATTCTACTACCAATCTTATTAATAAACTGAAAAACTAATAAATCTCGAAACTATGATTTTTGTAATAGCTATTTTCTTCATGATTGTCAGTTATGCTGTAGGTGCAAAACTGAAAAATAAATTTAAAAAATATTCTCAAATCCCACTTCAGTCTAATTTATCAGGAGCTGAAATTGCTAAATTAATGTTAGCTGATAATAACATTAGTGATGTCGAAGTCACCTGTGTAGAAGGTCAACTTACCGATCACTATAACCCCTCGAATAAAACTGTAAATCTAAGTGAGGTAGTTTATAACGGCAGAAACGCAGCGTCAGCAGCAGTAGCATCACATGAGTGTGGTCATGCAGTGCAACATGCTACCGCATACAGCATGCTTGAATTTAGATCAGCTATGGTTCCGATACAAAATCTGAGTGGCAAAGTGCTAAACTTTATAATGTTGGCAAGCATTTTTGGTGGTGCGTTCCTTTTTCAAGCATTTCCGTATGACTTGATACTGATGATCGTTATTGGAACTTATGGTGTTATGACTCTTTTCACGTTTGTAACATTACCCGTAGAATTCGATGCGAGTAATCGTGCTCTTGCATGGATTGAGCAACGAAATATTGTTACCCAAAATGAGCATGAGATGGCCAAAGATGCACTCAAGTGGGCTGCAATGACTTATGTGGTTGCGGCCATCGGTTCACTTGTCACATTGCTCTATTATGTGAGCATATTTTTAGGGGGAAGAGATTGATAGATTTTAGTGTGCTTGCATACTAAAATCAAAATTAATTGTAAATTTGGGGCTTAATAGCCCCTTTTTAATTTTACAGAAACATAAATCAATACTATGAACTTTGAATTCACGGAAGAACAATTGGCAGTACAAGCGGCAGCTAGAGACTTCGCACAAACTGAATTGCTACCTGGTGTAATAGATAGAGATAACAAGCAAGAATTCCCAGTAGAACAAATCAAAAAAATGGGAGAGCTAGGGTTCTTAGGGATGATGGTCGATCCCAAATATAATGGTGGGGGAATGGATTCGATCTCATATGTACTTGCCATGGAGGAAATCTCTAAAGTAGATGCTTCATGCTCTGTTGTTATGTCTGTGAACAACTCTCTTGTATGTGCTGGTCTAGAGAAATACGGTACTGAAGAGCAAAAACAAAAATATTTAACAAAACTCACCACCGGAGAACAAATCGGTGCCTTCTGTTTATCTGAACCAGAAGCAGGATCAGATGCGACCTCTCAACGTACCACTGCAGAAGATATGGGGGACCACTATCTTATCAACGGTACTAAAAACTGGATCACAAACGGAAATAGTGCGAGTGTTTATTTAGTAATGGCTCAAACTAATCCTGAGAAAAAACATAAAGGAATTAACGCATTCATTGTTGAGCGTGGAACGGAAGGTTTCGTAGTAGGTAAGAAAGAAGATAAACTAGGTATACGAGGATCAGATACTCACTCTCTTATGTTTACAGATATGAAGGTTCCTAAGGAGAATCGCATTGGTGCAGATGGCTTTGGGTTTGCCTTTGCAATGGGCACGCTGAATGGTGGTCGAATAGGAATTGCATCACAGGCATTAGGCATAGCGTCCGGAGCTTATGAGTTATCCATCAAGTACTCAAAAGAACGTAAAGCTTTTGGTAAGGAAATAAGTCAACACCAAGCAATTCAGTTCAAACTAGCTGATATGGCAACTAACATAGATGCTGCTAGACTACTATGCCTTCAAGCTGCTGTCATGAAGGATCAAGGGAAAGACTTTGCTAAGGAAGGAGCTATGGCAAAACTATTTGCTTCACAAACAGCAATGGATGTAACAATAGAGGCCGTTCAAATTCATGGGGGATACGGTTTTGTGAAAGAATACCATGTCGAACGGATGATGCGAGATGCAAAGATCACCCAAATATATGAAGGAACCTCAGAGATACAGAAAATCATAATATCAAGAGAAGTATTGAAATAGTGCAAATTTGTTTGAAATAAAATAGCATCTACGTATTTTTGTACAAAAATATTTATTTTAATACAAAATTATCTAACCATGGATCAAAGACAGCTAGAAGATTATAATAAAGTCATAGAATCCTTAGGCATAAAATACATAAAGGCAAACAATATAAAGCTTGCCAAGTCTGTTACTATATCTAACTTTCACGACCCAGAAAACACCATCTTGGTAGTGAAAAAAGGAGAAGTCAAATATGGAGAGGAAAACACCATCGTTAAAGCTGGCGAGATTCTCTTTATTCCTGGTGGATATCCTACGAACATCACTTATGGTTATGGTAGTACGACTACATTAACCAACGAGGAACTTGATGGCCGTCATGAGGAATTTTTCCAAACTGATATTACTCCTTCAGGATTAAGAAGTGTGGGAGTAGATAACTTCGATTACATGACTTTCGAAGCCAACATATTTGACACTGTTAACTTCTTCAAAACACTTGACATAGCACCATTTTCTATCAAAAGTGAGCATATCGCTGATATTATTGCTGATATTATCAGTGAAGATATAGGTAGACGAGAAGGTAGAAGTAGAGTGATCTCGTTAAAGTCGGATCAACTAGTAATTGAAATAATTAGATACATCATTGATAATCGATTATTCGTAGAGCAACTGGCAACCAATAGCACTTATTTCAAAGATCCTAGATTGTTGGATTTGTTCCAATATGTCAAAGAAAACTTAGGTGGAGACCTTTCCAATAAAGTACTTGCTGAAGTAACAAGTGTATCAGAGGATTATGTTGGGCAATACTTCAAGATGCTTACGGGAATGAACCCCCAAGATTACATTGAATACCAAAGAATGCAGTTGGCATTAGAATTACTGCGTACAACGAAGAAGAGTATTCGTACTATCGGTCACGAAATAGGCTACAAAGACACCGCCTACTTCTGTAGAAGATTCAAAATGATGTATGGCATCCCTGCGGGGAAAATGAGAAGAAGAGAAACTTTAATGAATATTAAGTAATTCTCTATTCATATTATCGACCAAATGAGAGACCTCAATCAATAGATTGGGGTCTTTTTCTATAGCATTTCCTATCACTATTACATCTGCTCCTGCTTCAAATGCCTGTTTAGCTTTTTCCTTTGTATTAATTCCTCCTCCGATGATTAGTGGGCAATCAATTTCATCCTTTACTGCCTGAATCATAGAAGGAGAAACGGGAATATTTGCTCCGCTACCTGCTTCCATATAAATAAGTTTCATCCCTAGCAACTGCCCTGCCAAAGCAGTAGCAATAGCTATCGAATTTTTATCAGCAGGTATAGGAGTAGTACCACTCATATAAGAAACTGAAGTATCATTACCTCCATTAATAAGCATATACCCAGTAGGAAGCACCTCTATATTACTCCTTTTTAGTAATGGAGCTGCTGATACATGTTGCCCTATCAGTAATTCAGGATTCCTTCCGGATATCAAAGACAAAAATAAAATCCCATCAGCCTCGACATCTATATGCATACTACTCCCAGGAAATAATATTACAGGAATCTCACAATTATGCTTAATCGTATGGATAATTAACTGCTGTGTATCTTTAGTGATAAGGCTACCGCCAACCATGAAATAATCAATCTTAGCCGAAATAGATAAGTCAATCAGCTTAAGTAGATTCTCTAATGTAGTATATTCATCAGGATCAATCAATATTGCTATCGATTTAAGTTGATTGTCAAATTGCTGATATAGTGGATTACTTTTTTTCATCTAATGAATCGATGTATTCTGATATTTTGGAACGCCCAGTATTAAGCATGTAAAGCTTGGCTTGTTGTTTTAAGACACTCAATAACCTATTTCTTTTTCTTGGTTTCTTTGTGTCTCCTCCGGCACTGAGCAATTTGTATAATGCTATCAATGCTATCAGTACTACAACTACAGATTTTGCATCCCCAACAAGCTTTTCAGTTTTATGATTTAATGACTTCAATTCATTTGTCATAGCCTGCTTATGCAACTCTGCTGAGGTTTCGAGTTTCTTTTTACGAAGTTTTATTTCGTCCACTAGTTCTCCTTTTCTTTTGATTGACCAATTGTCTTATATAGACTATTTTTTATTGATTCGTTATCCTTCAGACTATAAGCTATGACGGTCAGCACAAGATAAAACCCTCCAACAATTAAAAATCCACCAAAACTATGGTTCAAAATGATATTCAGGAAGATGGCCATAGCAATACTCAAGAAAAGCAACCCTGCCAACCCTAGCATAAACATAATTCCCAACAACAGAATTTTCGCACCAAACGAAGCGGCTTCCTCTTGAAGTTCAAGCTTCAATATTGCAACCCTATCCTCTATATATCCAGACAAATGGTCGAATATATTATCTAGCTTTAAAAACTTCAGTACTTTCTGAGCATCCATTAGTCTCTTTTGTATTTCACGCTAATTTATAAAGTATCATTATATATACAGTCAATTTTTTACTTTAGTGATCTTTGTCTTTAATCAATCAACTCATATATTGCGCGATTATAAAATGCATCTCTCTAAGTTTTTGACCAGATGAAGCAACCATTTTCATTTTATTGAGTTTATCAAGTACAAATCTTCTTACATGATCAAAAAAATACTCATCTTCTTACTCATCATCATTGTAGCCATTGGTGTAGCAGTACTTGGGGTTAGGGCATACACCAAATCATTTAGCCCAGTAGATATTGCATCATATAAAGATAGCAATCATCAAATTGAGGTCACTTATTGCCGGCCGTTTAAGAAGGATAGAACAGTATT
>JAWUWD010000123.1:0-9952 GCA_034112085.1 Cyclobacteriaceae bacterium | reverse complement strand
TTTTACCCAAAAAAAGGCTTTCTTACCAATATCATTATAAAAGGGATGAAAATTGGGTGATTGTCAGTGGGAAAGCCAAAGTCATCATTGATGGACAAGATAATCTACTAGAAAAAGGAGATCATATTTGCATAAAACGCGAACAAAAACACAGAGTAGAAAATATTGGAGAGGAGTTGCTCGGATTTATTGAAGTGCATACAGGGTAATACTTTGGTGAAGATGATATTGTTCGTATAGAAGATGATTATAATAGAATATGATCAGATTCATAAAATGGATAATTTAGCATGATTATTAGTTATAGCTCTTTGATAGGGGCACATTTGAATGGTATCATTACATCTGGTAAATCAGTACTTACGATTTTATGAAGAAGTTTGAAAATAGTGCAAAAATAACAGACTCCATGTCTATAGGGGATGGCAAACTCACCTTGTTTGCCGGTCCTTGTGCTGCCGAAAGCTACGAAATCTGCATGCAGGTTGGGGAGTCAGTTAAGACAATTTGTGAGGAATTGGACATCAACTATGTTTTCAAAGCTTCCTTTGATAAAGCCAATCGAACCTCTGTTGATTCTTACAGAGGTCCTGGGTTAGAAGAAGGGCTAAAGCTACTTCAAAAAGTAAAAACAGAGTTAGGAACTCCCTTGGTGACTGATATTCATGAAAGTAGCCAAGTGCGAGCGGTAGCAGAAGTTGCCGATGTATTGCAAATACCAGCCTTTTTATGTAGACAAACGGATCTGATCGTATCAGCTGCAAACACAGGGAAACTCGTGAATATAAAACGAGGTCAATATATGGCGCCCGCTGATATGCAATATTCTATAAATAAGGTGCTGAGCACTGGAAATAACAATGTTGCACTTACTGAACGAGGAAGTTCATTCGGCTATCACAATTTGGTGGTAGACATGCGTGCATTACCCATTATGCGACAATATGCGCCTGTCATATTCGATTGCACACATAGTGTGCAGCAACCCGGAGGACAGGGAGGTAGTTCAGGTGGGCAACGCGAATTTGCACCGTACTTGGCAAGAGCAGCAGCAGCTGTTGGTGTAGATGGGTTTTTTATTGAAACACATCCGAATCCTGATAAGGCATTGAGTGATGGGCCTAATATGGTTCCTTTGTCAGAGATGAGAAAGTTCTTGACAATGATTAAAAAGGTTTGGGAGTTGGAGAAGGAATGCGATTTGTGAAAAAATATATAAACGAATTGAGTTTTCACAGATGATTGGACCTAGCTACAAGTCATATCAATTTCCGAAATTTCACAAAAAACAAAATGATAAATATTAAAAAAGGACTTCTGTCAAAGTTTTTATTTCTCATCTTTATAATGCACCTAAACACGGCATGCGTTATGAATAAACGCTACCAATACTTACAAAACGATGATGTAAATTTGAAATCAAACGAGGCTTTAAAGAATACCGTTTTGAGGACCTATAACCTGAGCAATTTTGAGTATAAACTGCAACCAGAGGATATTATTTCTGTCAAATTTTTGAGTCTCACTCCGCAGGAATACGATTTTTTTTCTATTAAATCAGGTCAAGGAGCAAATACGTTTAATCAATTTCAAAACCCTGTTGCGGCTCTTGTGAATGGTTATTTAATAGATGAAGAGGGGCAGGTGGAATTTCCGGTTGTAGGGAAGGTAACATTAACCGGACTAACAGTTTTTGACGCACAAAAGGAAATACTAAAGATAGCCAAGGAATATTTGAAAAACCCTGTAATAGAAGTGCGATTATTGAATTTTAGATTTACGTTGCTAGGCGAAGTGAAAAATGAAAGCACCATTAATTCGTTAAACAATAGAATAACCATGCTAGAGGCAATAGGCCTGGCTGGTGGTTTTACCGATTTTGCAGATAAATCCAACGTAAAAATAATAAGACAAGGTAAAGGGAAAGCAGAGGTGTATTACCTGAATCTATTGGATGAATCTTTTATTAATTCGTCCTTTTATTATGTCAATCAGAATGATGTAATTATAGTCCCCCCTTTAAAGCAGCGACCATATCAAGTTTATTTTGGAAAAAACTTATCCTTAGTGGTTAGTACAATTTCGTTATTGGTCATTGCCTTAAATTTCTCTAGATAAAGGATCTGTATTAATACTTCATATAATTCAACAAATAAGCAACTCAACAAATCAACCTTTCAAATTTTGAACGCCTCTAAAGACAATCCTAAAGATAACTACTTCGAAGAAGAGACGTCTTTAATAAACTATAAAAGAATCTGGTATCGAATATTGCGTTACTGGTACTTAGTAGGATTGGCAGTATTAATAGCACTTTCACTCGCTTTTATTTATAATCGTTATGCCACAAAAGTCTATTCAGTTTCTGCTTCAATTATAATTAAGGAAAAAGAGGAATCAGGGCAAATGGCGGAACTGTTATATAATAATCCTTTGGTTAATGCTTATCGTAATTTTTTAAATGAGCCGTACATTATAAAATCCTATCCAATTATACAGCAGGTGATTGATAGTTTAGGGTTAACGGTTTCAATTTATGGAGAAGGGAAAATTAAAACTTCAGAATTATACCAAAGTTTACCAATCGTAATTACTGGAAATAAAAAAGGAGAAGAATATTTGAGTGGTTCCTTCGACTTCGACATACTTAGTAATAAAGAATATCATTTAAAGCCACGAGTAATCATTGAAGACGACAGCTTAGGGCAACTGCAGCCCACAGAATACATAGGGCAATTTAATGAAATACTAGATATTGAAGGATTTCCTGTATTAATTAATAAAATTGGAACCCTTGATGATTATTTCGAGGATGATTTGAATTTGGTTTTTCAAAATGGTCAGTCACTAGCAACCGGTTATTCCGGCCGTCTTTCTGTTGAATGGGCGGAGGAAGGCGCTTCTGTGTTAAATATGAGTATTAATGGCTCCGTTGCTAAAAAAGAAATTGATTTTCTAAATAAGTTGATTGAAATCTATACCCAACATGATTTAAATAATAAACGTGAGGCGGCTACTAGTTCTAAGAACTTTATTGATCAGCAACTGGCCTACATATCCGATTCTTTGTTGTTGGTTGAAATGCAATTGGAGCGATTCAAAGATCAAAACACGCAAATTAATTTGGGAGACGAGGCGCAACGATTACTCCACAAATTAGATGATTTAGAAAAAGTTAAAACAGAATATATTGTTAAAGAAAGTTATTACCAATACTTGTTCGACTATTTAAAAAATGAAACGATTGCGGACCAGGTCATTTTACCTACTTCAGTAGGTTTAAATGATCCGGTTGTTGTTAAGCTCATAGAACAGTTAACAAATTTGCAATTGCAATCCAAAATGATAGGTAGTCAGACGGAAAGAGAAAACCCATTAACCAATAATTTGGCTAATCAGATTAATGATTTAAGGGCTACCATTTTACAAAGTGTAAAAAATTTACAGTCAACAGACGAAATTGCCATTGCTCAAATTCAAAAACGAATTAATCTATTAGAGCGTGGACTTAATAATTTACCGAAAGAAGAACGGCAATTAGTAACCATTCAACGAACGTATGATATTGGTGAAAATTTATACGTGTTTTTAACACAAAAGCGTACGGAAGCGGCTATTTCAGAAGCGTCTACGACTTCGGACATCATGGTCGTAAATCCAGCTGGCCAAATTGGCGGAATAATATCACCTAAAACTCAATTGAGTTATTTGATCGCATTATTTTTCGGGTTTGGTGTGCCAATAGTACTTTTCGCTGTAGCCGAGTTACTTAATACTAAAATTCAATCCAAGGAGGACATAGAACAGATTACTGCAATACCAATTATTGGAGTGATTGGCCATAATGATGATCCTGACCACATGGTGGTAAGTAATAAACCCAAGTCGGTCATGGCAGAAGCATTTCGTTCTCTTCGTTCTAATCTTAATTATTTCGTGAAGAAAGATAAATTTGTAATGATGATTACCTCTTCCATTAGTGGAGAAGGAAAATCATTTACTACGCTTAATTTGGCCAATATTTTGGCCATTTCTGGTAAGAAAACAATAATTGTTGGTGCTGATATGCGTAAGCCAAAATTGTTTCAAGAAATGCAGTTAGCAAATACAGTTGGCTTAAGTAACTACCTGTCAGGGCAAGTTGAATGGGAAACAGTTATTCAACATTCAAGCGTTGAAAATCTTGATATAATCACTGGTGGTCCTGTACCCCCAAATCCTGGAGAACTGTTGTTGCGCAACGAATTTGCTACATTGGTAAATAATTTGAAAAAAACATATGACGTATTACTAATAGATACACCACCAATAGGATTAGTGTCTGATGCACTTGAGATAGCAACTTTAGTGGATCATATCTTATATATTACCAGACAAAATTATACGCCCAAGGAAGCCTTGGCAACACTTCAAAGTAATGTTGATCAAGGAAAAATGGCAAATATAAGTATCGCATTTAATGATATCTATAAATTCGGACCAGGCTATGGCTATGGCTATGGCTATGGCTATGGCTATGGCTATGGAAGAAAGAAAAATGGAGGAGGGTATTATGAAGAGTAGACTTAAAGAAAAAGTAATTCAAATTTGATATGAAGAAAATACCCTACGGGAGACAGCATATAACTCAAGAAGATATTGATGCCGTGGTTGATGTGTTGAAGTCTGACTGGCTTACGCAAGGGCCTAATATCAAGGTATTTGAAAATGCATTTGCAGAATATGTAGGAGCTAAATATGCTATAGCCGTCTCGAATGGTACAGCAGCATTGCATTTATGCACGATGGCAATGAATGTGGGACCTGGTGATAAAGTGATTACTACTCCCATAACTTTTGTTGCAACTGCTAATTGTGTACGGTATTGCGGAGCAGAAGTTGTTTTTGCGGATATTGATCCAGAATCATATCTGTTAGATATTAACAAGGTAAGAAAGCTTCTGGAAGCTGATACTAATGATGAGATCAAAGGTATTATACCTGTTGATTTTGCAGGACGCTCAGTTGACATGGAAGCGTTTCGAGCATTGGCTGATGAATACGGTTGCTGGATCATCGAAGATGCTTGTCATGCTCCAGGAGGTTATTTTATGAATAGCCTTGGTGAGCAAGTAAAATGTGGCAGTGGTCTTTATGCGGATTTAGCCATATTCTCATTTCACCCAGTAAAACATATAGCAGCTGGTGAGGGAGGGATGATAACGACAAATAACGAAGAGTTATATCACAGAATTCTAAATTTAAGGACGCATGGTATACAACAAGATTCAACCAAGAATTTGCAAAACCATGGTTTATGGTATTATGAAATGCAAGAATTGGGTTTTAATTATCGCTTAACTGAAATGCAAGCTGCATTGGGAATTAGCCAGTTAAGAAGAGCGAATAGTGGACTCAGAAAAAGACATGCGATTGCAAAAAAATATCATGAGGCTTTTAGTAATTCGCAATTCATAAAAAGGCAATCCAGCGTTATTGGGAGTCATGCATATCATTTATATGTTATTGAGGTTGAAAACAGAAAGAAATTGCATAGTTTCCTCAGAGACCATGATATTTATGCTCAAATTCATTATGTACCATCCCATCTAATGCCTTACTACAAGCAGTTTGGTTGGAAAGAAGGGGATTTGCCAGATGCTGAAATATACTATAACAATTGTATTAGTTTACCTATGTTTCCGACTTTGACTGATGAGGAACAAGATTTTGTAATCAATACTATTAAATCTTTTTACGGTGGGTAACCTCTGCATTATACCGGCTCGTGGTGGCAGTAAAAGAATTCCGAGAAAAAACATTAAAGACTTTTTGGGTAAGCCTATCTTAGCCTATTCTATTGAAAAAGCTTTAAAGAGTGGCTTGTTTGAAGAAGTCATGGTTTCTACGGATGACACTGAGATTGCAGAAGTTGCACGAGATTATGGAGCAAAAGTGCCTTTTGTACGGAGTAAAAAAAACGCAGACGACTTTGCAACCACAATGGATGTTATAAATGAGGTGGTATACAACTATAAAGAAAAGGGTAGAATATTTGAAAACATCTGCTGCATTTACGCTACCTCTCCGCTTATTCGGATACAAGATTTAAAAGAAGGCTTAACAAAGCTTGAAGTAGGTAAATTAGACTCCGTTTTTCCAATTGTGCCTTTTTCATACCCCATTTGGCGAAGTTTAAAGGTGGAAGGAGAACGCGTTACCATGAATTGGGAGGAACACAAACAAGCCAGATCGCAAGATTTACCAATGGCCTATCATGATGCCGGGCAATGGTATTGGGTGGCATGCAGTAAAGCAAATACAGAACTCTTTACAGATAACACGGGTTATGTGCTTTTGGAAGAAGATCAAGTTCAGGACATTGACCATGAGCAAGATTGGGTAATGGCAGAACTAAAATATGAGAAGTTACAAGCCATTAAATAAAAACGTATACACGGTTGAAAACTTTGCCATTGTTCCAATTAGGGATGAGGATAAATATGATATTATGCAATGGCGCAATGAGCAAATGTACCACCTGCGCCAGGCAAACCCATTAACGAAAAAAGCGCAAGAAGACTATTTTGAGACCACGGTGGTAGGTTTGTTTGAGCAAGAAAAGCCCTCACAAATTTTATTTAGCTTCCTAAAGGATGACGTATGCATTGGCTATGGAGGTTTAGTGCATATCAAGTGGATTGATCAACATGCGGAGATTTCATTTATCATGAATACTTCTTTAGAGTCGAATAATTTTGAGCAGTACTGGGGGAAGTATTTACAACTCATTGAAAAGGTTGCTTTTGAGGAACTTCAATTTCACAAGATATTTGTCTATGCTTTTGATATGCGCCCTCACTTGTATACGGCTCTCGAAAAAAACGAGTATGTACTAGATGCACGTTTAAAAGAACACTGCTTGTATAAAAGGAAGTTTTTAGACGTGGTTATTCATTATAAATTGAATAATAAGTGAGACTAGGGGTTTTAGCAAGCGGTAATCTGGGGCTTCAAGTTTTAAAAGAATTGAAACGGAAGTATATCTTGTCATTTGTAATGACAGATGGTTCATCAAAAACCATTCTTGAGTTTTGTGAAGAAAATAAAATTTCTCTTTTTGTTGGAAACCCTAGAAATGAGAAAGCTACAGGTTTTATAAAAAATCAAGAAATAGATGTATTGGCATCTATAAATTATCTCTTCTTAATAGAAAAAGAGCTTATTAATTTACCGAAAATCTTAGCCTTTAATGTACATGGTTCGCTTCTTCCAAAGTTTAGAGGAAGAACACCTCATGTTTGGGCTATAATCAACAACGAAAAAGAAACTGGCATCACTGCACATCAAATTGATGAAGGGTGTGATACGGGAAATATCATCAAGCAGGTAGTCGTTTCAATTCATCAAGAAGATACTGGAGCATCTATTCTAAAAAAGTTTGAAGCGCTTTATCCAAAACTGATTTTTGAAGTTTTAAATGATATTGAGGAAGGGACTTTGAATTTGTATGCACAAGATCACACAAAGGCGACTTTTTTTTATAAACGAACTCCGGAAGATGGACAGATAAACTGGGAATGGCAAAAAGAGCAAATTTACAATTGGGTAAGAGCTCAAGCCGCGCCCTATCCTGGTGCATTTACATTTCTAGAAGGAGAAAAAGTAATAGTAGACCATGTTTCCTTTTCTGATTTTGGGTTTGATTCAAAACAAAAGAATGGAGAAGTCATTGCCATAGTTGATGGGAATCCAATAGTGAAAGTAAGTAATGGAACCCTGCTGTTTGATGGCATTAGAACATTAGATTTTCAGATAAATGAAAAACAATATTTCGCAAATGCAGATTGCTAATCGGACAATAGGCGAGGAACAACCGGTATTTATTATTGCTGAGCTTTCTGCAAACCATAACGGTAGTCTAGAAGTTGCAATTGAAACTATACGAGCAGCGAAAAGAGCTGGTGCAGATGCAATAAAATTGCAAACCTATACTGCAGACACACTTACTATAGATTGTGATAACGAGTACTTTCAAATAAATCAAGGAACGTTGTGGGACGGGAAAACCCTTTACAACCTTTACAAAGAAGCATATACACCTTGGGAATGGCATGAGCAACTTTTTAAAATAGCAGAAGAGGAAGGGTTGATTTGTTTTTCATCTCCATTCGACATTTCATCTGTAGATTTATTAGAAAGTTTAAATGCACCGGCTTATAAAATTGCCTCATTTGAAATTCAAGACATTCCTTTAATAGAATATGCCGCGAGTAAGGGTAAACCCATCATATTAAGCACAGGTATTGCTGAAGAACATGATATTCAATTGGCCATTGACACTTGTAAAAATGCGGGTAACGATCAAATCGTTGTCTTGAAATGCACATCTTCCTATCCGGCTCCGTTAGAGTTAGCGAATATGAAAACCATGCAAGACATGCATAAACGCTTTAATGTGCAAGTCGGCTTGTCTGACCATACCTTTGGAAACACAGTACCTATTGTGGCAACCAGTCTTGGCGCATGCGTCATAGAAAAGCATTTTATTTTAAATAAAAGCATAGGTGGCCCAGATGCAGATTTTTCTTTAGATGAAGAAGAATTTACGAGCTTGGTGCAAGACGTACGAAATGCAGAAAAAGCAATGGGAAAGGTGACTTACGCACTTTCAGAAAAAGTACAGAAAAACAAAAAGTTTGCGCGGTCCTTATTTGTGGTGAAAGACATAAAAGCAGGTGAAGTCATTACCCATAAAAATGTTCGCAGTATTCGCCCAGGGTACGGTTTACATCCAAAATATTTGAAAGATATTTTAGGGAAGACCATCAATCAGGATTTAGAAAGAGGTAGCCCGTTAGCATTAAAAAATATAATTACTGAAGCGTGAAAGTAGGAATATTAGATTATGGGATGGGCAACATAACTTCAGTTGCAAACGCTCTAGTCAAAATAGGGCACCATCCTGAATTGATTTCAGATCCAGATAAGGTACAGTCTTCTGACTTTTTAATCTTACCTGGCGTTGGTGCTTTTTCGAAAGCGATGGAACGATTGAAAGAAAGTAATTTAGACGAAGCCATACATGAGAGTGTGAATTCAGGCAAAAGACTGCTAGGAATATGTTTGGGGATGCAACTGTTGTTTACTAAAAGCCTTGAGTTTGGCATCAATGATGGCCTAAATTTAATAGAAGGTGACGTCCTTCCGTTTAAAGATGTGATGTCAGATAAAGTTCCGCACATGGGATGGAATAATGCAAAATCAAAAAATTCAAATTTTGATAGTTGTGAAGGGGATTATTATTTTGTGCATTCTTTTTATTGCAAGCCTAAAAGCGAGGAGCATATTTTATTCACTACAGAGTATGGCGTAGAGTTTTGCTCTGCCGTAAACGCAAATAATCAAGTTTTTGGCGTACAGTTTCACCCTGAAAAAAGTCAAACATTGGGTCTTAAACTTTTAAATGAGATTTTAAAGTAATGCTTAAGCAAAGACTTATACCTGTTTTATTTATTAAAAACGGCTTGATTGTGAGAAGTGAAAACTTTGTGAGTCATAAAATCATAGGCAACGTTGTAAATGAGGTGCGTAGATATAATCAATGGGATATCGATGAACTAATATATATCGACATTTCAAGAAATGCCAAATACGATAGCCGTAGAGATGACCATAAGATTCAACGGGTTAATTCTGTTGATGAGATATTAGAGTTAGTATCAAAAGAATGTTTTATGCCACTTTCTTTTGGTGGTGGAATTCGAAATCTAGCCACAATTAAGAAATTCTTAAAAAATGGCGCGGATAAAGTGGTGTTAAATACGATGCTCTATGATTCTCCAAGTGAAGTACGCGAAGCGGTTGAAATTTTCGGTTCACAAGCGATAATAGCATCATTAGACTATAAAATTATTCAAGGAGAAGCATTGTTTTTCAAAGATTTTGGAACCAAAGAAATTTTAAATAAGTC